>NZ_JBEPBA010000003.1:0-123026 GCF_040298885.1 Streptomyces sp. NPDC001137 | reverse complement strand
CCCGGAGCACCCCTCGAAGCCCGCGATCCCGGAGCACCCCTCGAAGCCCGCGATCCCGGAGCACCCCTCGAAGCCCGCGATCCCGGAGCACCCCTCGAAGCCCGACTTCCCGGAGCACCCCTCGAAGCCCGCGATCCCGGAGCACCCCTCGAAGCCCGACTTCCCCGAGCACCCGTCGAAGCCGGCGTTCCCGGAGCACCCCTCGAAGCCCGACTCCCCCGAGCACCCCTCGAAGCCCGCGTATCCGGACCAGCCGTCGAAGCCGGATCACTCGAAGTAGCCGTCGAAGCGGCACCGTTCGACCATTGGACGCGGAGCGCGGGTGGCTCGCCCCGCTCGTGAACCGCTTTGAATGTGACGAGGAGGGGCTGATCGTGGGGCGTGTGGCGGTCAGGCACGGTGCCTGTGCGGCACGGCCGCCCGCGTGACGGCGCGGGTGTCTTCGCTTCGAACCGGCGGCCAGGCCGGACCCGGAGGATCGGGTCCGGCCACCGGTCGGCCGGTGCCGCCCTCGATGGGCCGAGGGTGCTGAGGGTCGACGGGAGCACGGCGTGCCTCCGTCGGCTGAGTGCGTCGCAGCGCACGGCCAGCCGGGTCAGGAAGACCACGGCGTCCACGCTCATCCCGCCCAGGCCGACGTGGACACCGATGTTGTCGCCGTCGTCGGTGAAGGTGACCATGGCGACCTCCAGCGTTCGCGGGCCCCGTCCTCGTCATCGCGGGGCTTGCACGCCTGCCAGGCCGACTTCAGGCCGAGCGCGAGTGGGAGCAGTCCTGGAAGTGGCGCCGAACGCGACGGCGAGGACGGTGGCGAAACCTGCGTACTGGCCGAGCCTCATTCGGCGAGCGGAACCGCGGTGGCCCGCGCCCTGGGTGTTGGTCGCGGCGAGCAGCCTCACCCCCTGCGCGGACGTCAGTCCGGTCGACGCAGTCCCGCGATGAGGAGTTCGACCAGTCGGCGCGCGTCGTAGCGGGGGTCGCTTTCCGCGCCGATGCAGAGGTTGCCGACGCCGCGCATGAGCTCGTAGGCCTTGAGGTCGGGCCGGATTTCGCCGGAGGCGGCTGCCGCGTCGAGCAGTTGGCCGCACACGGGCACGAGGCGGTCGAGGAAATAGGCGTGCAGGGTGTCGAAGCCGGCGTTGTCGGACTGCAGCACGCCGGCGAGTCCGTGCTTGGTGACCAGGAAGTCGACGAAGAGGTCGATCCACTGGCCCAGTGCGGCGTAGGGGGTCGGGCAGCTCGCCAGCAGGGCCGGGCCGGCCTCGGCGCAGGCCTCGACCTGGTGCCGGTAGACGGCGACGATCAGGTCCGCCCGGGTGGGGAAGTGGCGGTAGATCGTGCCCATCCCGACACCGGCCCTCGCCGCGATGTCGCGCACCGGCGCTTCCACGCCCGAGGTGACGAAGACCGCGGCGGCCGCGTCGAGCAGGGTCTGCTCGTTGCGCCGGGCGTCCGTCCGCTTGGGGCGGGCTGCGCGTCCCGCACCCTTGTCGCCGTCGTTCACCGTGCCGTTCCCTCCATCATCGGGCTTGCTGAAACGGAGCAGCGTTCCGTATCGTAATCGGAGCGAGGTTCCGTTTTTCTCATGATGCCAGAGCCGGAGCCCCGCGGCCAGGTCATGCCTGGTCGCACCGCACCGCCACCCACCCGCTATGGAGGAACACGGTCATGCAGTACCGCACCTTGGGCCGCACCGGTGTGCAGGTCAGCTCGCTCGCGCTCGGCGCGATGAACTTCGGCAGCATCGGGCGCACCACCCAGGACGAGGCCACCGCCATCGTCGATGCCGCGCTCGAAGCCGGGATCAACCTCATCGACACCGCCGACATGTACGGCGACGGCGAATCGGAGGAGATGGTCGGCAAAGCCATCGCCGGCCGCCGCGACGACATCGTGCTGGCCACGAAGGCGGGCCTGCCCATGGGTGACGAGCGCAACCACCGGGGCAGTTCGCGCCGTTGGCTGGTCACCGCGCTGGACAGCAGCCTGCGCCGACTCGGCGTCGATCACGTCGATCTCTACCAGATCCACCGGTGGGACCCGAGCACCGGTGACGAGGAGACGCTGTCGGCCCTGACCGACCTGCAACGCGCGGGAAAAATACGCTACTTCGGGTCCTCCACCTTCCCTGCCCACCGCATCGTGCAGGCGCAGTGGGCCGCACAGGAGCATCGCCTGGGCCGTTATGTCACCGAACAGCCCAGCTACTCGATCCTGCAGCGGGGGATCGAGACGCATGTGCTGCCGGTGACCGAGGAGTACGGACTCGGGGTGCTGGTGTGGAGCCCGCTGGCCTCCGGCTGGCTGTCGGGCGCCGTGCGCGCCGGCCGCTCCATCACCACCAGCCGCTCGACGTCCATGCCGCAACGCTTCGACACCGGCCTTCCCGAGAACAGGGCCAGGCTCGACGCCGTCGAGCGGCTGGCCGAGCTCGCCGACCAGTCCGGACTGACGATGATCCAGCTCGCCCTCGGATTCGTGACCGCCCACCCGGCCGTGACCAGCGCACTCATCGGCCCCCGCACGCTGGAGCACCTGCACTCCCAGCTCGCCGCCGCCGACACCGTGCTCCCGGCCGACGTACTCGACGCGATCGACGCGATCGTGGCCCCCGGCACCGACCTGGCCCCGCACGAGAAGTACGACACCCCGCCCGCCCTGCTCGACCCGGCACTGCGACGCCGCTGACCGTCCGAGGAGGAAGCAATCCCATGTCGACGACCGCACCGCGAGTCCGTTTCGGCATCATGACGGCCCCCATGCAGGTGGACTATCGCGACGTCCTGCGGGTGTGGCGCGAGGCCGACGCCATCCCGGAGATCGAGCACGCCTGGCTGTTCGACCACCTCATGCCCATCGCGGGCGACCCGTACGGACCCGTCTACGAGGGCTGGACGCTGCTCGCGGCCCTGGCCGCACAGACCCGCCGCCTGCGCCTCGGTCTCCTGGTGACCAGCAACCGGTTCCGGCCGCCCGCCCTGCTGGCCAAGATCGCCACGACCGTCGACGTCGTCTCCGGCGGCCGGCTCGACCTCGGTCTCGGCGTCGGGTCCCGGCCCGACCCGCCCGAGGCCCGACGCGAGTACCCGGCGCACGGCCTGCCCTTCTTGGACACCCCCCGGGCCGTGGAAAGCCTGGCCGAGGCGTGCACGGTGATCCGGCGCCTGTGGACCGAGGAGCAGCCCTTCGACTTCCACGGCACTCACCACCGGCTCATCGGAGCGTTCGGCAACCCCAAACCCGTCCAGCGCCCCCATCCGCCGATCCTCATCGGCGGACGCTCATCCGCGACCCTGCGCGTGGCCGCCGAGCATGCGGACCTGTGGAACATGCCGGGCGGCGACATCGACGACGCCGCGCGCCGCAGCGCCCTGCTGGACCGGTACTGCGCCGAGATCGGTCGCGAGCCCGCCTCGATCACGCGCTCGATCGTGCTGCACGTCTCCTACGATCGGCCCGGCGTCACCAGGGATGTAGTCGCCGAGGCGATCGACGCCGGCTTCCGGCACATCGTCCTGGGGCTCCCGTCGCCCTTCCCCGACGGTGTCGTACGCCGGCTGGCCGACGAGATCGTCGGCACCTCGGCCGTCACATGAACCGGCCGGGTTTCCCCTCCCGGCCGTCGAGGTGCAAGCTGGAACGGAGGCCGTTTCGCGATCCCGCGAGCGGGCTCGGGAAACCCGGTCTCGCCACTCCGAGTGAGCCCCTCGGGCTCGGCAGGAGGGAAGCGGGATGACAGAGCAGGTCACCACCAGTACGTCTTGGCACCTGGCCGGCGACTGGTTCGATGTGTGCAAGTGCGCCATACCGTGCCCCTGCACATTTGCACAGCCCCCCACGTACGGCGACTGCGAAGGCGTCTTGGCCTGGCACATCAGGGAGGGCAACTACGGCGACGTGCGGCTGGACGACCTCAACGTCGTGATCGTCGCCTCTTTCACCGGCGACGTCTGGTCCGGCACACACACCGACCCGTACGCCGCGGTCTTCCTCGACGAACGCGCCGATGAACAGCAACGCGGTGCGCTCCAGGCCGTCTTCGGCGGTGAGGCGGGCGGATGGCCGGCGCAGTTCGTGGAGATGTTCCACCCCGAGATGCGCGGCATGGACGTCGCCCCCATCCACGTGGAGATCGACGAGGACCTCGCCGGCTGGCGGGCCGAGATTCCCGACCGGGTCACGGCCACCGTCGAGGCACTCACCGGCCCCACGACGCCGGAGGGCGCACGGGTCCAGGTCCACAACGCCCCGGGCGCCGAGGTCGGCCCGGGCCAGATCGGCACCTGGGGGCGGGCCACGGCCGACCGCGCCAACGCCTTCGGCTTCACCTGGGATCGTTCGGGGAAGTCGAGCAAGTACTTCCCGTTCGACTGGAGCGGGCCCGACTGAGCGGACACGCGCTTCTCGCCCCGGGCATCGCATGGCCTCTCGGCAGGTCGGCCGGGGGGCGGTGCGGTGGGTGGCGCCGGATAACCTGGCGGGATGAACGAGAATCCTCCGCCCTG
This sequence comes from Streptomyces sp. NPDC001137, assembly GCF_040298885.1. NCBI lineage: Bacteria > Bacillati > Actinomycetota > Actinomycetes > Kitasatosporales > Streptomycetaceae > Streptomyces > Streptomyces sp. NPDC001137. Next base: position 118,521 of record NZ_JBEPBA010000003.1, on the reverse strand, counting down.
TCCGAAGTGCTCCTGTGAGTACACCTACGAGATGAACGCCCTGGTGGTGTGCCCGGAGTGCGGCCACGAATGGGTGCCCGCCGAGGCCGGTGCCGAGGGAGACGGGGCTGCCGGGGCGCGTGTCGTCAGGGATGCCGTCGGCAATGTGCTGCAGGACGGCGACTCCGTGGTGGTGGTGAAGGCGCTCAAGGTGAAGGGCAGCCCGTCGGGGATCAAGGCCGGGACCAAGGTGCGCAACATCCGGCTGTTCGACGGGGTCGACGGTCACGACATCGACTGCAAGGTCGACGGTTTCGGCGCGATGCAGCTCAAGTCGAGCGTGGTCAAGAAGGCCTGAGCCCGGCGCGGGACCCCCCTCCATCGATGAGTCGTCTTGGGTGCAGTCGGATGCGGAATTGCAAAATTTCGCAATTGGTTAGATGCTGGTTTGGTTGTGTCTGCAGGTAGTCGCGGGCGCAGCCATTCGTGTCCGCCCTGTGCGCGGGGCCTTGCAGGGAGTTCGAGGGGTCGTGGGCCGATGCCGGTGCGGAAGTTGCTGGCTCAGATCGAGGTCGAGCCCTCCGGGCTGACGCAGCAGCCGGCGGTGGAGCGCCGCTTCGGGATCGTCACCTCCACCCGCGAGGGCTCGACCGTGGTGTACGAGCTGGCCGGCGACGTCGCCGACCCGACGAGGGCGGAGCGGCGGATCCTGTCCGAGATGCTCGCCGGGCGCAACGAACTGCTGGCCGAGCTGCGGGAAGCCGAGGCTGTCGCGTGATGACCAGAGCAATCGGCCGTGCCTGGGCACGGATCGTGGTGTTGCTGCCAGGGCGCGCCGACCTCGCGGAGATGCGGCGCGACCCGCGCCGCGACCTGCTGGCGGGCCTGACCGTGGCGATCGTCGCACTGCCCCTGGCTCTCGGCTTCGGGGTCTCCTCCGGGCTGGGCGCGGAGGCGGGCCTGGCGACCGCGGTGGTCGCGGGCGCGCTCGCGGCGGTGTTCGGTGGGTCCAACCTCCAGGTCTCCGGGCCGACCGGTGCCATGACGGTGGTCCTGGTACCGATCGTCGGGCGGTACGGACCCACGGGGGTGCTCACCGTCGGGCTGATGGCGGGCGCCATGCTCGTCGGTCTGGCGGTGCTGCGGGCCGGGAAGTACATGCAGTACGTGCCCGCTCCGGTCGTCGAGGGCTTCACCCTCGGCATCGCCTGCGTGATCGGCCTGCAGCAGATCCCGAACGCGCTCGGCGTGCCCAAGCCGGGGGGCGACCGCGTTCTGGTGGTGACCTGGCGTGCCGTCGAGGAGTTCGTGAAGTCCCCGAACTGGACGGCCGCCGGTTTCGCGCTCGCGGTGGCCGCGGTCATGCTGGTCGGGGCCCGGTGGCGGCCGACCGTACCGTTCTCGATCGTCGCCGTGATCGCGGCGACGCTCGTGGCACAGCTGGCCGGCCTGGACGCCGCGAAGCCGATCGGCGATCTGCCGGCGGGGCTGCCCGTACCCTCGCTGTCCTTCCTCGACCTCGGCTCGCTGGGCACCCTGCTCGCGCCGGCTGTGGCGGTCGCTGCGCTCGCCGCGCTGGAATCCCTGCTGTCCGCCTCGGTCGCCGACGGCATGACGGTGGGTCAGAAACACGATCCGGACCGGGAGTTGTTCGGCCAGGGCCTCGCGAACATCGCCGCCCCGCTCTTCGGGGGCGTTCCGGCCACCGGTGCGATCGCCCGCACCGCGGTCAACGTCCGCACCGGCGCGGGCTCCCGGCTCGCCGCCCTCACGCATGCCGCCGTTCTCGCCGCGATCGTCTTCGCGGCGGCGCCGCTCGTCTCGAGGATCCCCCTGGCCGCCCTCGCCGGCGTCCTGCTGGCCACCGCGATCCGCATGGTCGAGGTCGGCTCGCTGAAGGCCATGGCGAAGGCGACCCGGTCCGATGCGCTGATACTCGTCCTCACCGCCGTGGCGACGCTGGCCCTGGATCTCGTGTACGCAGTGATCATCGGTCTCGTCGTCGCCGGTGCTCTCGCCCTGCGCGCCGTCGCCAGGGAGGCCCGCTTCGACCAGGTGCCGCTCGATCCGGGGGACCACAGCGCCGAGGAGCACGCGTTGCTGGCCGAGCACATCGTCGCCTACCGCATCGACGGACCGCTGTTCTTCGCCGCCGCCCACCGCTTCCTGCTGGAGCTGACCGAGGTCGCCGACGTGCGGGTGGTGATCCTGCGGATGTCGCGGGTGTCGACGATGGACGCCACTGGCGCCCTGGTCCTCAAGGACGCCGTGGAGAAGCTGCGCCGCCGTGGCATCGTCGTCCTCGCCTCCGGGATCCGCCCCGGTCAGCGCCAGGTCCTCGACTCGGTCGGCGCGCTGGAGCCGCTGCTGCACGAAGGGCGGGAGTACGCCACCACCCCCGAGGCGATCCGCGCCGCCCGCGAGCATCTCGAGACGGCCGGAGTACTGCCCGCCCTTCCCGCCCGGCTGTCCCGGACCTCCAGCGAGGAGGTTCTGCCGTGAGCACTGTCCCCGCCCCCCTTCGTATGGTCGAGGTCTCCGGTGCTGAGGCCCTGTGGCGGCTCGAAGGCAGCAACCTGGGCAGCCTCGTGTACGCCCAGCGGGGGGCGAGCGTGATCAGGCCCGCCCGGCACGTGTGGGAGTACGGCCGCCTGGTCGTCCGTACCCCGGTCCCGGCCATGGCGGTGCCTGCGACGGGGACGTACCACGTCGACGACATCCGCGCCGTCTCCGGCACCGGCTGGACGGTCACCGTCTCCGGCCCCGTCGAGGTGATCACCGATCGCAATGAGGCCGCTCATCACCGGCGCACCCTCATGGGCTGGAGTCACGGCCCGCACGACACCCTGCTGCGCCTGCATCCGAAGACGGTCACCGGTTTCCGCCTCGCCCGCGCGGAGGTGTGAGTGATGTCCACACAGCTGGAGGCCTTGCCCTACCGGCACGTGCTCACCCTGCCCGCCGAACCATCGGCCGTACGGCTGGCCCGGGAGACGGCCGAGCAGGCGCTGGTCGAGTGGGGCATCGGCGTGCGCCACCCGGCAGTGGACCCGGCCCTGCTGATCCTTGCCGAGCTGGTCACCAACAGCGTCCGGCACGCCGCCGTTCACTCCCCGACGGTGACCGTGATCTATGCGGCGGGCCCGGACTGCCTGGCGTTCGCCGTCCACGACCGCCATCCCCACCAGCCGGCGCTGTACGGAGCGGACATCGGCTCCGGGGCCGGAGGCCTGGCCACCGTCAGGGAGCTGGTCCTGGCTCTGGGCGGCACAGCGGTGGTCAGGGCGGATGCCGACGGCGGTGGCAAGAGCATCTGGATCACCCTTCCCCTCTGAACCGGCCGGCAGGCTCCGACCGGCAACCCGCGCAAGGAAGTTCACCACCAGGACCATCGACTGGCGCTACACCGTCGAGGACGACCTCGGCATCCTGTCCGTCGCCGGCTATCTGGGCCCGGACGCGGTCCGCCGATTCTCCGGCGCGGTCGGCCGGGCGCCGGCCAGAGGCACCGGCACGGTCGTCGTCGACCTGACCGAGCTGCGCAGCTGGTCGGCCGAGTGACTGGCCGCCGGTGGCGGTCCAGGCAGGCGAGTGACCGCCCCGGCTCATCCCGGTGCGAAGACGCCGTCACCGTCCCGGACGGGCACGAGTGCGCAGACATCGTCCTCGGTGGCGATGGCCACGTCGGCGACGAATCCCATCGCCGTCAGCCGGCGGCCGGAGGCACTGGTGGCGACAGCGTGCACGATGTCGGCCGTGCCTTCGAAGCTCGCCTTCGCGGCGGCGGCTTCCATGGAGAGCGGGCCCGCACCCTGGGAGTGCAGTTCGCAGATGAGAGATCCGGCGCCCAGCAGGTCCTCGAGGGCCGGGCGCAGGGTCCCGTCCGGCCACCGCTCACCCGCGGCGATCACCGCGACGGGATGCTCGGGAGTGCCGTAGCCGCGGGCGGTGAGCCAGCTGCTGACCGCGGTGATGTTGCGCAGACAGGCGGCTGTCACCTGCACGCCGGGTGGCGCGGCGGCGGCGATGGCGGCGCCATTGGGCGACGGCAGTACCAGTCGGGTCACAAAGGGGGCGGCCCGCAGATGGGCCGGGGAGAGCGACCACGGGGTCGACGGGGTGACGGTGGTGCGGTGCGTGGCCAGCCGGGCGTCCCGCCGGCGGGCGTAGGCCTCCGCGCCCGCGATGGCGTCCGCTCGTTCGGCTTCGGTCGCAGACCCGCCGGGCCACCCGAAGGGCAGAACGCGGATCCCCTTCTCGACGGCGACGCTCACCGTGGTGGAGAACGACAGTACGTCGACCGTGACCAGACATGCGGCCTCGGCGGCGAGACGCCCGGCTCCGGTGGGACCCCACTCGAAGCGGATCCCGGTGCCGGTCTGCATGTCCCAGTCACCCATCGCACCCTCCCCGGTCGGCCTGCCGTGACGGGACCTGAGTAATTGCTAACATTAGCAATTACTCAGGTCGTCACCGGTGGATTCGGGCGGTTGCCTTCCTCGGGTGCGGATTCGGTCTGGCCGGTGTCGCGCGCGAGGATGGGCGCATGTTCTGGACGAGCGAAGCGAGGTGGGAGTTCCCCCGCCCGAAGGGTGGGGGAAGGTGGATGCGATGTGCCGAGGTTCGGTCGGCAAGGTCGCGCTGTTGTAGCGGGGAGGGGGCGGCCAGGTGAGTACGCCGCTGTACCAGCTGAAGGCCGAGTTCTTCAAAACCCTCGGCCACCCGGCTCGTATCCGGGTACTGGAGCTGCTGAGCGAGCGCGAGCACGCAGTCGCGGAGATGCTGCCCGAGGTCGGTATCGAGCCTGCGCACCTCTCGCAGCAGTTGGCCGTGCTGCGGCGCGCGAACCTGGTCAAGACCCGCAAGGAGGGCTCGACCGTGTACTACTCGCTGACCAGCCCGCACGTCGCCGAACTGCTCCGGGTGGCCCGCACGATCCTGTCGGGCGTGCTGGCCGGACAGGCCGAGCTGCTCGCCGACCTGCAGGCAGCTCAGGTGGAGGGCGGGCCGCCGTCGTAGCGACGGCCTTGGAACGACGGTCGTCCCCGCCAAGGCCAGGCCGCATGCCGGGCAGTGCGCCGCCAGGGGCACCCGCCACTACGCGACCACCGGCGACATCACGTACTACCGGCACCGCAGCTGATTCTCAGCTCTGCCCTGCGTCGACACCTCCTCGCAGCCCCCACTCGTCAAGCCCCGAGTAGATCAATGCGGTGCGGCCCCCGGGGATGCCGAGTGCCTCGGCCTCCCCGGAATGCAGGGCCACCAGAGAATCAGGGCCTCTCCACCAGGTGTCTGCAAAGCCCATCACCTCGTGCACCGGCTCGTATCCGTCCAGCTCGATGCCATCGACCTCGTCGCCGACGAGCTTGGTGATCTGCTTCGCCCACATGGACGCGTGGTGGGCCAGCGCGAGCGACTCCACCCAGCCCTCGACGGTCCCGTGGAGAGGCGCCCATCTGTCTGCATGGATTCCGAACTCGCCCGACGGACTGATCATGAATGAGTAGGGGACCGCGGTCCGTTGCATCCCGGCCTCGAACCCACCACCCCGCGTCGTCCGATTCGGGCGAGTCCGGATCGAGGTACTTGGGGCCTCCGTCGTACTGGGACGCGGGTGGCAGGAGCAGACCGCCCCATCTCTCCTGGTAGGAGGCCATTCGGTCGATCACCGTTGCGGGGATGCCTTGCTCGAGCCACCACTGCCGGTGCCCCTCCACGGGCCGGACATCGACCTTGACGCCGTGCGCGCGGATGAACGATCGGGCTCGTCGAGTCAGGCCGTCCGGCACATCGTTGAAGAGGTTGAGATTCACCAGGGTGACGCTACCCAGCGGCCCGAGGGGCGTGGGGTCGGGGCTCGGCGACCTCGTTCGTACCGCCGGGCCCGACTGCCTACGCCGTTGCCCGCTCGGCCGCCCGTTCCAGGCGGACGATCACGCTCTTCGACGTCGGGGTGTTGCTGATGTCCGCGACGCTGTCGAGGGGCACCAGGACGTTGGTCTCCGGGTAGTACGCGGCCGCCGAACCCGGGGGAGTGGAGTAGCCGACGACGCGGAAGGCCTCCGCGCGGCGCTCCGAGCCGTCCGACCAGATGCTGACCAGGTCGACGAGGCTGCCGTCGGCCAGGCCGAGGTCGGCGAGGTCGGCGGGGTTGACCAGGACGACGCGGCGGCCGCCCTTGATGCCCCGGTAGCGGTCGTCCATCGCGTAGGGGATGGTGTTCCACTGGTCGTGCGAGCGCAGGGTCTGCAGGACCAGGTGGCCCTTGGGTGCCTGGAGCATCGTGAAGTCGTTGACGGTGAAGGCGGCCTTGCCGCTGGGGGTGCGGAACACGCGGGAGTTGACCGGGTTGGGCAGGCGGAAGCCGCCGGGGTGCCGTACTCGCTCGTTGAAGTCGTGGAATCCGTCGACGACTTGGGCGATGCGGTCGCGGACGAGGTCGTAGTCGGCCTCGAAGTCCTCCCAGGGTATGTCCGGTTCGCGGCCCAGCACCCGGCGGGCCAGGCGGCTGATGATGGACACCTCGCTCAGCAGGTGCGAGGACGCGGGGGCGAGCCGGCCGCGGGTGGCGTGGACCTCGCTCATGGAGTCCTCGACCGTCATGAACTGCTCGCCGCCCGCCTGGACGTCACGGTCGCTGCGGCCGAGCGTCGGCAGGATCAGCGCGGTGCGTCCGCACACCGCGTGCGACCGGTTCAGCTTGGTCGAAATGTGCGCCGTCAGACGGCAGTTGCGCATGCCGCGCTCGGTGGCCTCGCTGTCGGGCGTGGCCCGCACGAAGTTGCCCGCGACACCGAGGAAGAGCTTGGCCCGGCCGTCTCGCATGGCCCGGATGGAGTCCACCGAGTCCAGGCCGTGCGCGGTCGGCGCGGTGAAGCCGAACTCCTGCCCCAGCCGGTCCAGGAACGCCTGCGGCATCCGCTCCCAGATCCCCATCGTGCGGTCGCCCTGGACGTTGCTGTGCCCGCGCACCGGACACACCCCCGCGCCCGGCCGGCCGATGTTGCCGCGCAGCAGCAGGAAGTTGACGACCTCCCGGATGGTGGGCACGCCGTGCTTGTGCTGGGTCAGGCCCATGGCCCAGCAGACGATGACACTGCGGCTGTTCAGCACGCGCGCGTGGACCTGCTCGATCTCGTCGCGGGTCAGCCCGGTGGCGTCCAGGACGGCATCCCAGGACGTGGCGCGGATCCGTTCGGCGAAGGCGTCGTAGCCGGTGGTGTGCTCGTCGATGAACGCCCTGTCCAGGACGGTGCCCGGCTCCTTGTCCTCCGCCTCAAGGAGCAGCAGGTTCAGCGCCTGGAACAGGGCCAGGTCGCCGCCGGGGCGGATCTGCAGGAACTGGTCGGCGATGTCCGTGCCGCGGCCGATGACTCCGCGTGCCTTCTGCGGATGCTTGAAGCGCAGCAGCCCCGCCTCGGGCAGCGGGTTGACCGCGACGACGCTGCCGCCGCGCCGCTTGGTCTCCTCCAGCGCGGACAGCATCCGCGGGTGGTTGGTGCCGGGGTTCTGCCCCACGACGAAGACCAGATCGGCGTTGTAGAGGTCGTCGAGGCTGACGCTGCCCTTGCCGATGCCCAGGGTCTCGTTCAGGGCCGAACCGCTGGACTCGTGGCACATGTTGGAGCAGTCCGGCAGGTTGTTGGTGCCGAAGGCCCGCGCGAACAGCTGGAGCAGGAAGGCCGGCTCGTTGGCCAGCCGCCCTGAGGTGTAGAACAGCGCCTCGTCCGGGTGGTCCAGGGCGCGCAGCTCCCGCGCGAGCAGGTCCAGCGCCTCGTCCCAGCCCACCGGCTCGTAGTGGGTCGCGCCTTCGCGCAGCACCATCGGCTCGGTCAGCCGGCCCTGCTGGTTGAGCCAGTAGTCCGACTTCCGGCTCAGCTCGTCCACCGAGTACTGCCGGAAGAAGTCCGCGGTCACCCGCCGGGAGGTGGCCTCGTCGCTGATGTGCTTGGCACCGTTCTCGCAGTACTCGTTGCGGTGCCGCTCGCCCGGTGCGGGCTCCGGCCAGGCGCAGCCCGGGCAGTCGAAGCCCTTCGCCTGGTTGATGTTGAGCAGGGTCAGCGCGGTGCGCTTCGGTGAGGTCTGGCCCAGCGCGTACGTGAGCGCGTGCACGACGGCGGGAGCGCCGGTGGCCCAGGTCTTGGGCGCCGAGACCGACAGCCCGGCCTCGTCCGCCCCGTCCTCTTCGAAGTCCCGCATCGCACACCACGCCCTCTCATCCGAACGACACTCTTGGTCAGCGCGTCGGACCAGGTCAAAGCGGAAGTTCCTATCGCGTGACAGGCGGCACCGATCAATGCAGCGTGTCCGGCCCCGGCGCGTTACGGCCGCGGGCGAGGGATCATGGGAAGGTGCTCCTGCGTCAACTCGAATACCTCGTCGCCCTCTCGCGCGCCCGCCACTTCGCCAAGGCGGCGCAGGCCTGCTTCGTCTCCCAGCCGACCCTGTCCGAGGGCATCCGGAAACTGGAGGACGAGCTCGGCATCCCCCTGGTCCAGCGGGGCCGCAGGTTCGACGGCCTGACACCGGAGGGTGAACGTGTCGTGCTGTGGGCGCAGCGCATCCTCGCCGACCGGGACGCGATGCAGGGCGAGATCCAGGCACTGAGGGCCGGTCTGACCGGGCGGCTGCGCATCGGCACCGTCCCCACCGCCGCCACGGCGGTCGCGCTCCTGACCCAGCCGTTCTGCGCCGCCAATCCGCTGGCGACCGTACAGGTCTTCGCGGATCTGCAGTCCGTGGACATCGTGAACCGGCTCCAGTCGTACGAACTCGACGCAGCCGTGACCTACCACAGCACCGTCGTCGAACACGGCTTCAAGTTCGTCCCGCTGTACCTGGAGCGCTACGTCCTGCTGATCCAGCGCTCCGGCCGCACCTCGGGCCCGGCCGAGATCTCCTGGGAGGAGGCGTCCCAGTACCCGCTGTGCCTGTTGCATCCCGGGATGCAGGGGCGTCAGGTCCTGGAGGCGGCCTTCGAGGCGGCGGGCGTCTCCGTGACCCCGCGCGTGGAGACGGACTCCATCGCGTCGCTGTTCGCGCAGGTCAGAGCCGGGTACTGGGCGAGCGTCGTACCGCACGCCTGGCTCCATGTCTTCGGCGTGCCCGCGGGCATGCAGGCCGTTCCCCTGGTCCGCCCGGTCCGCACCGAGCGCATCGGCCTGGTCCTCCCGGCGCGGGAGCCCGTCTCGGTGATCGGACAGGCACTGATCGACGCCGTCGGTCAGGCGGGCGTGGCGGCCGCGCTGGAACGGCTGCCCGACTAGCCGGGACCGATGAGTTTGCCGGCGACCGAGGGTCTCCCCATCAAGTGCAGGCGGGCTGCAGCGAGACACAGAACGGGAGAGATCCTCATGGGGAAGGTCACCACCTCGGCGTCGATGTCCCTCGACGGGTTCATCGCCGGGCCGGCCGAGACGGGTTTCGAGCATCTCTTCGCCTGGCACCGCAACGGCGACATCGAGGTGCCGTCCGCCGACCCGCGCTGGTCCTTCCGGCTGTCACCGGCCAGCGCGGATCATCTGCGGCACCAGATGGCCGCCTTCGGGGCACTCGTGGTCGGCCGCCGGCTGTTCGACGTCACCCAGGGCTGGGGCGGTAGGCACCCCTTCGGCGTGCCGGTCTACGTCGTCACCCACCGGGCGCCCGCCGACTGGGCGCACCCGGAGGCCCCCTTCACGTTCGTCACCGACGGCCTGCACAGCGCGATCGAGCAGGCGAAGGCCGCCGCCGGTGCGCGTGACGTGGGCGTGGCCGCGGGCGACCTGGCCCGCCAGGCCCTGGACGCCGGGCTGGTGGACGAGATCCACGTCGACCTCGTCCCCGTGCTCCTGGGCGCCGGCACCCGACTCGTCGGAGACCTCACCAAGGCTCCGATCACGCTCGGTACACCGCGAGTCGTCGAGAGCGCCGGAGTCACCCATCTCTATTACTCCGTCGACAAGTAGCGAGGGAAACCCGCAAAAGGCACCGCCTGGTACGCCCCTCGCCCCGGGGGACGTGAGCGACAGCCGTGCCGTCGCGTTCGCTTCACAGAATTCCCACAAAGCCCCATGAGAGCTTTAAGTTTCAAGCGGTACGCTCGTTCGCAGTTCGAGTGGCCGAGGAAGCCCACATCGCGGCGCTCGCATCCCCCCCACAGGCACAGGAGACGCGTGGTGCGCGACGGCGACGTAGTGGTGATCGGCGGCGGCTACGCGGGAGTGCGGCTGGCGAAGCGGCTGGACTCGGTGGCGCGGGTCACACTGGTGGACCGCAAGGAGGTCTTCTTCCACCGTATCGCCTCGCTGCGGGCCGGAGTTCGCCCGGAGTGGTCGGTGACCCCCTTCATCCCGTACGACCGGCTGCTGCGCAACGGACGGGTGGTCGTGGGCAAGGCGGTCCGTATCGACACCACCGAGCGCCAGGTCGTGCTGGCGACGGGGGAGAGGCTGCCGTACGACGTGGTGGTGATCGCCACCGGCGCCGACTACCCCGAACCGGCCCGCTTCACCGGCACCACCACCGAGGAGGCGGTCAAGTCCTTCGCCGGGCACCAGCAGAAGGTGGCGGCGGCCGGGCATGTCCTCGTCGTCGGCGGCGGCCCCTCCGGTGTCGAACTCGCCGCGGAGGTACGCCTGGCCCGGCCGGACGCCCGGGTCACCCTCGCCCACTCCGGGCCGGCGCTGCTGCACTCCACGGGTGTCGAGCGGGCCGGGCGCAGGGCGCGGGCCTGGCTGGAGTCCCACGACGTCGAAGTACGCCTCGACTCGTTCATGGCGCCCGGCAACGACTTCGGCACCTATCGCGACGCGCACGGCACCGTCATCGAGGCCGACCTCTCCTTCTGGGCGACCGGCACCACGCCCAACACGCTCTGGCTGCGCCTGTGCGGACACGGCGACTGGCTGAACCCGGCCGGGCACGTCAAGGTCGACCGCACCCTGCGGGTCGAGGGACTGCTGGACGTCTTCGCCGTCGGCGACGTGAACGACGCCACCGAACTCAAGATCACCCCTGCCGCGCTGGCCCAGGCCGACCTCGCCGCCTGGAACATCCGCACCTACCTGAACAGTTCCGGCAAGCACCGCAAGCAACCGCGCCTGTACCGGGCGATCCACCGCCCCCCGCTCATCGTGCCCTTCGGCCCGGCCGACGGGCTGACCCTGCTGCCCGTGCCGGGCGGCGAGAGCGCGGTCCTCGGCGGCCGCACCTCGGTGCTGGCCAAGGCGAAGACCCTCATGACGCCGTACATGAGGCGCCAACTCGGCTACACGGCAGCCTGAGATACAGGCTCGGCCCTCCCGCGTCCAGGGCGCGGTCAGGGGTGTGTCTAGGGTGCGGGCATGACCTCGCAGACGTACCTCTCCGAACTGTTCTCGCTCAGCGGCCGCGTCGCCGTGGTGACCGGCGGCAGTTCCGGCATCGGCCGGGCCATCGCCGGGGCCCTCGCACGGGCCGGGGCGAGCGTGGTGGTCGTGGCGCGCGGGGAGACGGAGCTGGCCGCCACGGTCGACGAGCTGACGGCCGACGGCTGCCGGGCGGCCTGGGTCGGCGCCGACCTGGGCAGCAGAGACGGCGTGCGGGCGGCCGCCGAGCAGGCGGCCGGGGTGTTCGGGGAGCCCGACATCCTCGTCAACAGTGCCGGGATCAATCTGCGGCCGCCGATGGGGGAGTTGGGCGAGGACGTCTGGGACACCACGATGAAGGTGAACCTGGAGGCGCCCTTCCTGCTGGGCCAGCGGTTCGGCCCCGGCATGGCCGAACGGGGCTTCGGACGGATCATCCACATCACCTCCCAGCAGGCCCACCGCGCGTTCGTGCAGAGCGGGGCCTACGGGGTGTCCAAGGGGGCGCTGGAGTCCCTGGCCCGTTCCCAGGCCGAGGCGTGGTCGCCCTACGGCGTCACCTGCAACACGCTCGTACCGGGTTTCGTGATGACCCCGCTCAACGAGCGGCTGTCCTCCGACCCCGAGAAGGTGGCGGCGCTGGCCGCGCGCACCATGGTCGGACGCAACGGTCTGGCCGACGACTTCGCGGGTGCGGCGGTGTTCCTGGCGAGCCGCGCCTCCGCCTATGTCACCGGGCAGGCCCTCTTCGTCGACGGCGGACTGTCCGTCCACTGATCAGGCCACGGTTCACACGAGTTCGGTGAGGAAGCCGATGAGCGCCTCGTTCACCTCGCGGGGACGCTCCTGCTGCGTCCAGTGGCCGCAGCCGGCCAACTTGACGGGTTCGCGGCGCAGATCGGGCATCAGGTCCGGGAGGGCGGCGATGAGTTCGGGCGTGCCGGGGAAGGCCGGGACCAGGTCGCGGTCGCCGTACACGTACAGGGCGGGCGAGCCGACGACGGCGCCGTGCCAGGGGGCGGTCAGTTCCCAGTTGCGATCGAGGTTGCGGTACCAGTTGAGCGCCCCGGTGAAGCCCTGGGAGAAGCTCTCCGTGAGGGCGTCGAGATCCTCCTCGGTGAACCAGTCCGGCAGGGTCTCGGGGTCCTTCATGGTCGCCAGCCAGCCCTGGCCGGGTTCGATCAGCGGCTGTTCGCCCGAGCCGACGCCGGGCGCGTCGCCGGAGGCCGTGTAGAAGATCTTCCTCAGGGCCGTGCGGGTGTCCTGCGCCAACTCCGCGTCGGCGACACCGGGTTGGCTGAAGTAGTTCCAGTAGAAGCGGCCGTCGAACCGCTCGTCCATGACGACCAGTGGCGGCCGGGAGCCACGGAACGGCGGCGGCACGCTCAGACCGGCCACGCCGCGCACGACGTCCGGCCGCAGCAGCGCGGTGTGCCAGGCGACCGGGGCGCCCCAGTCGTGCCCGACGACGAACGCCTGCTCCTCGCCGAGTGCATGGATCAGCCCGACGACATCGCCGACCAGGTGGAGGATGCTGTAGGCGCTCACCTCGGCGGGCCGGTCGCTGCGCCCGTATCCGCGCTGGTCGGGGGCGACCACGCGAAAGCCCGCGTCGGCCAGCGGACCGAACTGGTGATGCCAGGAGTGCCAGGACTCGGGGAAGCCGTGCAGCAGCACGACCAGGGGGCCTTCGCCTTCCTCCGCGACGTGCAGCCGAATGCCGTTCACGTCGACCATCCGATGCTCAACCATGGCCACGAGCCTACGTTCTTCGTGATCTTCGGAGGGCTGATATAGTCAACAATGCGAGTAGGAGATTAATCACCTATGCCGATCGGCAGTCGTGCGGTGTCAACGGAGGGCGGCAGGTCCGTGGCCGGCAGTGGATATCTGCGGTACGTCGCTGTCGGTGACAGCCAGACGGAAGGCGTCGGAGACGGCGACGACGTCCGGGGCCTGCGCGGGTGGGCGGACCGGCTCGCCGAGCAGATCGCGCGGGAGAGCCCCGGCCTGCTGTACGCCAACCTCGCCGTGCGCGGGCGGCTGGTCGGACAGGTGCGTGCCGAACAGCTGGCGCCCGCCCTGGAGTTGCGGCCCGACCTCGCCACGGTCGTCGCGGGCCTCAACGACGTGCTGCGGCCCCGGTTCGACGCGGACGAGGCCGCCGGCCATCTGGAGGCCATGTTCGCCGCGCTCACCGGACAGGGCGCCCGCGTCGCCACGGTCACCTTCCCCGACCCGGGCCGGCTCGTCCCCGCGGCCCGGCCGCTCGCACCCCGCGTCCTCGCCCTCAACGCCCGCATCCGGGAGGCGGCCCGACGGCACGGCGTCGCCGTGGCCGACTCATGGCCCCACCCGGCCGTGACCGATCCCCGGATGTGGAGCCCGGACCGGCTGCACGCCAGCCCGCGCGGCCACGCCCTCATCGCGGCCGCCGTCGCCCACGCCTTCGACCTGCCGGGCAGCGACGACAGCTGGACGCGACCGCTGCTCCCCGAAGCGATGGCCCGCACGGGCCTGCGGGCCGTGGGGGCCGAACTGCGCTGGGCCGGCGCCTTCCTGGGGCCCTGGATCGTACGGCGGGTACGGGGCCGCTCCTCCGGCGACGGCCGCCAGGCCAAGCGCCCCGCGCTGCTCCCGGTGACCGCATTCGCCGACGGCCCCTCCTGAGCCGTAGCAGGACTGAGCCCCAAGTCGCGCCGTCAGGCGCCCGCCCCCGCCGTGGTAGTCGTCCCATTGACTAATCAACAAGGTGTTAAATTGGGGCAATGGCTCTGCGCAACGCGGTGATGGCCGCGCTTCTGGAGGGTGAGGCGTCCGGATACGACCTCGCGAAGGGCTTCGAGGCTTCCGTCGCCAACTTCTGGATGGCCACCCCGCAGCAGCTCTACCGCGAGCTGGAGCGCATGGAGGGCGAGGGACTCGTCTCCGCGCGGGTCGTCCAGCAGGAGCGCCGGCCCAACAAGCGGCTCTTCTCGCTCACCGAGGCGGGCCTGGAGGTCCTGCGCGACTACGTGGGCGAGGCCCCGGCCAAGCCGCCGGCCCTGCGGGACGAGCTGATGGTCAAGGTCCAGTGCGTCGACATCGGTGACGTCGGGGAGTTCGAGGCCGTACGGGCCTCGGTCGCCGAGCGGTTCGAACGGGCCACCGCCAAGCTGGCCCGCTACCGGCGCATGCAGGACCGCATGCTCGACGGGCGCACCGAGGACGAGTACCTCGCCACCGCCGAGCGCATCGGCCCCTATCTCACCCTGCTGGGCGGGATCGCCCTCGAGCGGGCGAACCTGCAGTGGAGCGAGACGGCCCTGAAAAGGCTCGAACAGCGCGCCGCGGCACTTGCCGGACCGTCCGGCGACTGACGCGGCCGATGCGCTACCTGCGCGGCTTCTGCAGTCCTGCGACGGTGTGCGGGCGGGGATGGCGCACCAGGGCCCACACCGTCTTGCCGTGGCGTCCGCGCGGCCGGACACCCCAGGTCTGGGCGAGCTGGTCGACGAGGTGCAGGCCGCGCCCCTTCTCCTCGTCGCCGGTGGGCACGTCGTGCAGGACCGGCGGCGCCGGGCTCTCGTCGGAGACGGCTATGAAACAGGAGCCGTCCGCCCGTGCCGTCACCGCCATCTCGAACTCGCGCTCCAGGATGGGGCCGTGACGCACCACGTTCGCCGCCAGCTCCGAGGCCAGCAGGACGACCCTCTCCGTCATCTCGTCGTTCGACGCGTGCCCCCAGCTGGCCAGATGCTGCCGGACCCGGTACCGGGCGAAGCCGACCGAAGCCGGATGACGGGGAAGCCGGAACGCCTCACGTCTCAGCACACGCATCCCTCCCGAATGACATGGAAAAGATCTCGATACTCGAATAAGCGCACAGTGACAGATGAATGTCACTGCGCACACGAGGGGCGGCCGAATCTGGCCATATCTGGCCGAGGGACGCCTACTGCCCGGTGCGTAGCCGGTCTGGTCAGACGGGCGCCGTGCCAAAATGGACGCCATTCCCGCTGCTCAGCCCTCCCGCCCGCACGCAGAGGTTGATCCGTGACCAAGCCCGCCGCCCGTGTGCCGCTGCGCCGCAACTCGCGGTCCAACCGGGCGCGCATCCTGGCCACGGCCCGCCGGGAGCTCGGCCGCAACCCCGACATCACCCTCGAGGAACTCGCACGCGCCGCAGGCGTCGT
The DNA here is from genome assembly GCF_040298885.1 of Streptomyces sp. NPDC001137. Classification (NCBI taxonomy): domain Bacteria; kingdom Bacillati; phylum Actinomycetota; class Actinomycetes; order Kitasatosporales; family Streptomycetaceae; genus Streptomyces; species Streptomyces sp. NPDC001137. The sequence continues at coordinate 103,037 of NZ_JBEPBA010000003.1, read as the reverse complement.
ACGGCGCACGCTCTTCGGGCACTTCCCCGGCCGCTCGGCTCTGCTGGAGGCGCTCGCCGAAGAGGCGTCGGAGACGTTCAGGGAGGTGCGGGGTACGGCCCGACGAGCCGGCCGACCGGGCGTTCGCGTACTTCGTGCTGCGCATCTGGCCGGTGGGCGACCGCTACCGCATGCTGCTGGGCCTGGCCCGGCGGGACCTGGGTGCCGAGCGGGTGACCGAGGTGCTGGCCCCGGCCCGCGAGCTGGGCACGGCCATCCTGGAGCGCGGACAGCGGGACGGCGTCTTCCACTCCCATCTGCCGCCCGCCGTGCTGAGCGCCGGACTCGAGGCGATGACGGTCGCGCTGCTGGAGGAGGTCAACACCGGGGCGCTGGAGGACGACGGGACCCGTACGGCCGTCGCCGCGCTGATCGCGGCCGGCGTGCCGGAGAAGCGGGCGGGCGCGGTGGTCGAGGAGGTCGCGGCGACCGTGCCCCGAGAGGCGCCGGCCGCGGACGGGTGAGCCGCGGATCCGGGTGATCTCGTACCGGGCACGGATTGGTTGCGGCCCGGACGTCCCGCCGTACACGTGGTGCGGCTGCGGCAGCATGACGAGGCATGAGCCGAGACCTGCGAGCGCCCTGGCCGTTCGTGCTCGGCCTCGTCCTGGTCGCTGTGGTGTCGGCGCTGCGGCCGCTGGAGGGCGCCCTGGTGCAGCGTTACGAGCGAACCCGCCCGGACGTCGGCCACTACCGCCCATGGCTGCTCTGGCCGTGCCTGGCCGCATGCGCCGGCGCCCTCAGCCGCTTCGCCCCGCGCGGGTTCACCGACGACGGCCGCTTCCCCGCGCTGCCCGCACTGGGTCTGGCTCTGGGCGCCGTGCTGGTACTGCTCCACCGGAGGCCGGTGCAACCCATAAACGAGGCCTTCGCCCACGGGGTCGCGCAGACCAGCCCGGTCGGCGGGATACGCTCGCCTGGGCGAGGAACGCCGGAAAAGACGAACAAGGTGTGATTGAAAATTCAAACGCGATAGAGTGGCCGCATGTCCACTTCGCCGCGCTGGCTCAACGCCGAGGAACGACGGGCCTGGCTGGCCTACGTCGACTTCTCCACGCTGCTCGCCGACTATCTCAACCGCCAACTGCGGCGCGACGCGGGCATGACGCATGCCGACTACAGCCTGCTCGCCTATCTCTCCTCGACGCCCGACGGCGTCCTCGGCATGTCCGAGCTGGCCCAGCGGCTCAAGATCACCCGCAGTCGGCTCACCCATGCGGTGAACCGGCTGCGGGAGGTCGGCCTAGTCGACCGTCGCGAGGACCCCGATGACGGCCGCGGCCAGCTCGCCGTCCTCACCGACGAGGGTCGAGCCCTGCTGGACCGGGCCGCGCCGGGCCATGTCGACGCCGTGCGCCGGGCCGTGTTCGACGCCCTCACCCCGGAGCAGGTACGGCAGTTCGCCGAGATCGGCGAGGCCATCAGCGACGCCCTGCACCGGGTGGAGAGCGCCGAGACCGATCCGGCGGTCCTGCCGTGGCGGCGCAGGTAGGACTCAGGTGGTTGAAGCCGAGCAACGACGTATCGGCGCGGATCCGCACGCCGCCGCCCAGAAAGACCGTGCCGCGCACCGTGGCGAACGGGTTCAGTGTGCAGTCCGTCCCCGTCGCCAACAGCCCGGTGACATACGCCTGCCCCGCGATGTACGAGGACGGGGGCCCGTTCAGCCGCGGCCCGCCCCGGCCTCCATGGCCTCCACGAGCCGGCCCAGCGCCTTCAGAACCCACTCCCGGTCCTCGCCCAGACCCGCCAACAGCTCCACCTCGGCGGCGAGTTGGCGGGGGAACAGCTCGTCGACGGCCTGGGCGCCGTCAGGGGTGATGGTGACCAGGGCGGCGCGGCGGTCCGCGGGGTTGGGGGTGCGGGCGATGAAGCCGCGCCGCTCCAGCTTGCCCAGCGTCTTGCTCACGCCCGCCCGGGACAGGCCCATGCGCTCGGCCAGACTCCGGGCGATCACCGGCTCGGTGGTGTGCCGCAGCGGGATGAGCATGTCGACCTCCGGGGCGGTGAGCGGAGCGCCCGCGTAGAGGGGCTCCACGGCGCGGCCGAGCAGACCGGTGGCGTGCTTGAGCAGGCCGACCAGCTCCATGGGCGAGGTGTCGAGCCCTGGATTGTGCGCGGCCCACTGCAGGCGGGTCTCTGCCGGGGAGGCGGGGGAGGAGGGCATGCGGCTCGCCTTCTCGCTGTTCGGGGTCTCACTGCTCGGACGGAATTCGTTAACCAGTGAACTATTGGTTACCGTTATGCTCATGATATCCCGGTCTTCGTTCCGTTCCGCAGCCCCGCACGCAACCGATCGCCGGTCGGCTTCCCTGCGCGGCACCGCTGCCCTGGTCGCGGTCCTCGGCTCACTGACGGCGGTCGCCCCGCTCGCCATCGACATGTACGTACCCGGGTTTCCCGCCATGGGGGACGCGCTCGGCGCGAGCAGCTCGGCCGTGCAGCTGACCATGACCGCGTTCCTGGCCGGGTTCGTCGTCGGACAGCTGCTGATCGGGCCGCTCAGCGACGGACTCGGGCGGCGCCGGCTGCTGATGTCGGGGCTGGCCGGTTTCGCCGTGCTCTCCCTCGTGTGCGCCGCCGCCCCGAACATCGGCGTGCTGACCGGCGCCCGCTTCCTGCAAGGCGTGACCGGCGCGGCGGGGACGGTGCTGGCCCGGGCCGTCCTCACCGACCGCTTCCACGGACCCGAACTGCCGCGCCACTTCGCCGTGTTGTCCCAGATCATGGGTGTGGCGCCGGTCGCCGCACCAGTCCTCGGCGGAGCCATCCTCAGCGTGTCCACCTGGCGCGCGGTGTTCGCCGCACTGGCCGCGATGGGTGTCCTGCTCGTGCTCGCCGTGCTGCGGACCGTGCCGGAGTCCCTGCCGCCCGAGCGGCGGCACGGCGACGGGCTCGCCGGCACTTTCCGTGCGATGGGCGCACTGGCCGCCCGCCGCACGTTCATGGGGTACGTCCTCGTGCTCGCGCTCGTCTCCGCCGCGCTGTTCACCTACATCAGCGGCTCCAGCTTCGTCTTCGAGAACCTGCACGGCGTCTCGTCGACGACGTACTCCCTCATCTTCGCGAGCAACGCCGCCGGCATGCTGATGGCTGGTGCGGTCTTCTCCCGGCTGGTCGGACGGGGCGTACGACTGAACACACTGCTCACGGCCGGTGTGTGCGTGGCCGCGGCCGGCGCCCTGGCCCAGGTGCTGCTGGTGGTGCTCGCCGGCGAGACCCTCCTCGGCACCTGGCTCACGCTGTTCGTGACCCTCGGCGGCATCGGCATGATCTTCCCCGCCTCGATGAGCATCGGGCAGACGCTCGGCCGGCACACCCCGGGTGCCGCCTCCGCACTCCTCGGCGGCCTGCAGTTCCTCTTCGGCGCCCTCGCCTCGCCCCTGGTGGGCCTGTTCGGGGAGAACAGCTCCCTGCCGATGGCACTGATCATGCTGATCGTGGTGGCGGCGGCGGGAGTCGCCCTGCTGACGCTGGCCCGGCCGTGGCGGGGGCAGGGGGAACCGGCCGCCGCCTGACGAGTACGGAGGACGGGCACCGATGTCAGTGGCTTCTCGTACGCTCCGGCAGATGACACACCACCGCATCGAGCCACGCACCCCGGAAGGCAGGGCTGGTTTCCCGAGGACCGGTGGTGGATGAAGCGGTGCGCGCAGTGGCTCGGCGGCGGCCGGCGGGTGTGGGGATCTTGATGGCATAGGTTGGCCGCATGAAGCAGGGGGAGCAGCCCGCGACGCCGACCACGTCGTCGGGCGACACAATACGAGGGCGGCGTGCCGCCCGGCGGAGGACGGCGGCGACAGGGGGACCGGCCCGGTCGTCGATGCTGATGGCCGTGGCCACTGTCGTGTCCCGCGCCACGGGGCTGATACGGCAGGTGCTGCAGGCCGCGGCGCTGGGCGTGGGCCAGCTGGCGGGCACGTACAACACCGCGAACACGGTGCCGACCAGCCTGTACACGCTACTGATCGGCGGCGCGCTGAACGCAGTCCTGGTGCCCCAGCTGGTGCGGGCACGCGCCACCCATCCGGACGGCGGCCGGGCCTACGAGCAGCGCCTGGTGACCCTCGTGGTGTGCGTGCTCGGCGCGGGCACCGCGCTGGCGGTGTGGGCCACACCGCAGATCGTCGGCGTCTACATCCAGGACACCCCGGACCGGCACGAGGCCTTCCAGCTCACGGTGACCTTCGGCCGGTTCCTGCTGCCGCAGATCTTCTTCTACGGCCTGTTCGGCATCTACGGCCAAGTCCTCAACGCCCGCGAGAAGTTCGGCGCGATGATGTGGACCCCGGTCCTCAACAACGTCGTTCTGATCGGCATGTTCGGCGCCTACCTGGGCCTGATGACCGTCCCGGGGCGGGTCGAGGACATCACCGCGACCCAGGTGCGGTACCTGGGCATCGGGACCACCGCCGGCATCGCCGTACAGGCCCTGGCGCTGATCCCGTTCGCACGGGCCGCCGGATTCCGCCTGCGCCCCCGGTTCGACTGGCGCGGCACCGGCCTGGGCGCCGGTGTCCACGCGGCGAAGTGGACGCTGCTGTTCGTCCTCGCCAACCAGGTCTCCCTGGCGGTGGTCACCAACTATGCCAACGCCGCCGACGCGCAGATGCCGAAGGCCGGCGTGGGCTACGCGAACTACATGTACGCGCAGACCATCTGGATTCTGCCCCAGTCCATCGTCACGGTGTCCCTGGTGACCGTGCTGCTGCCGCGGATGAGCAGAGCCGCCGCCGAGGGCCGTGTCGCGGACCTGCGCGCCGACCTGTCGCGGGCCCTGCGTGTCAGCGGTGTCGTCATCGTGCCCGCCGCCTTCCTCCTCCTCGCGCTGGGCCCACAGATCGCCACGCTGATGTTCGCCCACGGCGCGTCCAACGCCACCACCGCACAGCCGGGCGGCCAGATGCTGCAGGCCTTCGCCCTCGGCCTGATCCCGTTCTCCGCCCAGTACCTGCTGCTGCGCGGCTTCTACGCCTTCGAGGACACCCGCACCCCGTTCTTCATGGCCGTGTGGATCTCAGCGGTGAACATCGCCCTGGCCACCGCCTGCCATGTGCTGTTGCCCGCCCGCTGGTCCGTGACCGGCATGGCCGGCGCCTACGCCCTGTCCTACCTCGTCGGCCTCGCGCTCACGGCGCGGCTGCTGCGCCGCAGGACCGGCGGCCCGCTGGACGACGGCGCCCTGCGCCGCACCTATCTCAGACTGCTGGTCGCCGCAGCCCTCGCAGCGGCCGCCGGCTGGGGCGCCGCACACGCCTGCGCCGGCTTCCTGGGCAGCGGCACCTGGGCCACCGCGGGTGCCCTCGCCGTGGGAACACTCGTACTGGCGCCGACGTTTCTCGCCCTGGCCCGTCTCCTGAAGATCGCAGAGCTGCGCAGCCTGCCCGGATTGCGGTGACGCCCGCCCAGCGCAGGCCGACGGTCGGTTTACCGCCTGCGCTGCGGGCTACGCGGGCGAGTGCACCACCCCGCCGATGCTGGACCTGGAGCTGCCATGACCCGGAAGATACGCGACGTGATGTCACCCGGCGCGGCCGCCGTCGAGCCCATGACCACGGTGGCGCGAGCGGCCCGTCTGATGCGGGAGCAGGACGTCGGCGACGTACTGGTGGCCTACGACTGCGACCTGTTCGGTGTGCTCACCGACCGGGACATCGTGGTCCGGGCCCTCGCCGCGGGACGTGACCCCGCCGTCACGACCGTGGGCTCGGTGTGCACGCCACCGCCCGTGGTGACCCTGACACCGGACGACACGACCGACCGCGCCATGGAGCTGATGCGCACCCACGCCGTCCGCCGCCTCCCGGTCGTCGAGCGCGGCGGCTGCCCGGTCGGGATCGTCAGCATCGGCGACCTCGCCGGCACCGAGGACCCGCACACCGCCCTGACGGACATCAGCAGGGCGGCCCCGAACCGCTGACCTCAATCCTTCTCGCCGAGCCTGAGGGAGTACGTGCGCCCCTCGACACCCCACTCGCCCACCGGGGGCCTTCGCCCGGCGTCGAGGGCCCGGATGCTCGGCCGGCCGATGTGGGCGTGGACCAGCCGTCGTACGCCATGTCGTACGGACTGTTCGGCCACGGCCTGCACGGTGGCATGGCCGCCGACGCCACCGCGGAACCGGATCGGGCGGCCCCAGGCGGCCGCCTCGGCGAACATCAGGTCCGCGCCCGCCGCCCAGGCCGGGAACTCCCAGAACTCCGGCGCCCGGACGACCACCGGCCCGGCCGTCTCGATGCGGTAGCCGTATGCGGGATGTGAAGTGTGCACCACCGGCACGCACCGCAACCGCAGCTCGCCCAGTCGCAGGTCACCGGCCTGGATCCGCACACCGTGGACGCTCGCGCCGCGCCGCAGTGCCGAGCGGAGTTCCGCCTGCTCGTCGGTGACCAGCCAGGCATCCAGCGGTCCCGGCGGTGGTTCGGCGCCGGGACCGCCGTCGAGGACGACGCGATGGCCACTCCAGCGCAGCAGCAGCCCGGCGGGCGCGAAGCGGGGTGAGTTCATCGCGCCCACGCCCAGCAGCGTCAGCCGCAGCCATCGGTTCACGATCCGGTCCGGGAGCGGTGCGTCAGCGTGAGGGTTCCGTCGGCATCCAGGGTCATGTGTACGGCCTCGCTGAGGCTGTTCAGTGTGGCGCGCAGCCAGTCGCGGTCCGCGTCCGATGCGGGCTCGAGCCGCATGCGCCGGGCCTGCAGGGGCACCATGCGCAGGCCGGTCAGGCGCCCCGTGTCCGCGGCGACCGTGACGAGGTAGGCGATCCGCAGGTCGTCGCGGTACTCCTCGTAGCCCCCGATGCCCTCGTAGTCGTCGATGAAGTCGCCGCAGCCGTACAGGATCAGCCGGTCGCGGTACACCTCGATCCGGCGGGGGTGGTGCGAGGAGTGGCCGTGGACGACGTCGACACCGCCGTCCACCAGGGCGCGGGCGAAGCGGACGTGCTCCCGGGGCACCCGGTGGCCCCAGTTCGAGCCCCAGTGCACGGACACGACCACGAGGTCGCCCGCACGCCTCCCCTGCCGCACCCGCCGCACCACCTCCGCGGCCGCGGCCGCCGACACCTCGGGCAGCCAGGCGACCCCGGGCCGGTCGGAGGTGGCCGCCCAGCCCGGCGGAACACCGCTGGAGTGCGCCCCGAGGGCGAACACCAGCACCCGGCCGCCTCCAGGGACCGGCACCGCGGCAGGCGCGTAGGCCTCCTCGGCGCTGCGTCCCGCTCCCACCGCCCGCAAGCCCGCGCCGGCGAGTGCGTCCAACGTCTCCGCCAGGCCCTCGCGTCCGAAGTCCAGCACGTGATTGTTGGCCAGGACGCAGACGTCCGGGGCGGCCACGGTGAGGGCGGGCAGGTTGGCCGGATGCATGCGGTAGTGGATCAGCTTGTCGGGTGCGAAGGCGTCGCTGCACGTCACGGACGTCTCCAGATTCACGATCCGGACGTCCGGGGCGGCCCGTTCCAGCATGCGCAGCGCCTGGCCCCATGGCCAGGAAAGGGCGACGGGGGCGGGGATCGGACCGTTCACCGACTCCGCCAACCGGACATAGGAGCGGGCGTCCTCGACGTACCCCTCCCGCAGTTCCGGCCCACCGGGATGCGCCAGGATCTGATCGACGCCGCGCCCGAGCATCACATCACCGCACAGGAACAGCGTCACCGCGCCGCCGCCCATGCCCCCACGGTAGCGGCGGCCGCTAGGACGGGGCGAGCGTGAGCCGGTGCGCTTCGGGTAGGTGCAACGACGACCAGGGAACGCACCGCACCGCGGGAGAACCCCATGAGCGTCACCCTCGTTCACCCTCGCCCCAAGTTCGCTCCGGCGCGCCTCACCGAGCCGCCGCCCTCCGGCTACCTCCACATCGCAGCGGCGGTGGAACCTCCGGGCGGTATCGGCAGGCCCGGTCACAGCCGCGGCAAGACGCATCTGCTCGATCTGCTGCGGGCCGAGGCGGAGGACCTGGCCAGCCTGGGCGAGGTGAAACGAGCGAGCGTCTACCGGGCCGCCGCCGTGGCACCGACCGTCGGCCTGCACCCCTCCGACACCGTGCACCCGGCCCGCTACGACGTCGTCGTCCTCGTCGAGACCAGGACACCGCAGGACATCGACCAGGTGCGGGAAAGCGCTGCCTACCGTCACCTGTGCCGGCGGCTGGAGCAGGCCGCCGGCGACGTCCATGTGATGGCGGCCCGCTGCGGCAAATGCGTCGCCGACGTGGGCCGCAGTCAGGAAGGCCTCTTCCAGTTCAGCTATTTCGTCGGTGACGATCCCGAGCTCATCGCGGACCTCTGGGAGCACCTCGCGGGCTGGTACGCCGTCGAAACCGGTCTCGACAACTCGCTGCTGCTGCAGCCCCTCGACGGCACGACCTCCGACTACTGCTTCGTCGGCCACGCCCACTGGGACCTGGGGCTGGCGGCCGTCGCCCTGCGCCAGTTCACCAAGCCGAGCTTCTACCGTTTCCTGCAGCCCACGCTGAAGCAGAACCGCACGACCGTGATGCCGGTGCTGTATCACCTCGTGCGGCTGCGGGACCGGTGAGGCGGTTCAGGCCCGCTGGTCCGGTCCCGTCATGTCGTCGACACGGGTCGTGTCACCGGAGTGGCGCGTGCGCACCCTGCGGTGGCGGCGATGCGTCGGGCGGTGCGAGGCGCCGCTGACCGCGGTGGCCAGCGCCAGGCAGAAGATGAGCGCCAGCGCGAGGCCCGAGCTGAAGACGGCCAGTGTGTTCATGGTGGCGATCTGGTGATCGAGCACCGAGACGGTGTAGTCGGGGCCCCCGGACAGGTTGCCGGCGATCGCCAGGGCGGTGAAGGCGCCTGTCGCCCCGAGGAGAAGCAGTCCGATGAGCAGCATCCGATTCATCTCCTCGCAAGAGGTGTTCCACCGCTACGGGTACCCGTGACCCAGCAGGCCATACGAGGCCCTGCCGGGCCGGCCACGAGGAAGAAGATGATGGCGATGATCTCCCAGCTGATCTCGGTTCCCGCCGACGGCGTGGCCCTTCCGGGCGATCTGGTCCTGCCCGATGAGGCCCGCGCGGTCGTGGTGTTCGCGCACGGCAGCGGCAGCTCACGGCACAGCCCCCGCAACCGCGCGGTCGCCGCCGAACTGCGCGGTGCCGGACTGGGCACCGCCCTGATGGACCTGCTCACCGAGGAGGAGGACCGCAGGGACGCCTCGACGGCGGAGTACCGCTTCGACATCCCCCTGCTGGGCCGACGCGTGGTCGCCGTCGTCGACTGGCTCGAAACCCAGCCCGACACCCGTACGCTGCCGGTCGTCCTGTTCGGTGCCAGCACCGGTGCGGCAGCGGCCCTGGTGGCCGCCGCCGAGCGGCCACGGCGGACCCTGACCGTCGTCTCGCGGGGCGGGCGCCCCGACCTGGCCGCCGACGTACTGCCGGGCGTACGGGCCCCGGTACTCCTGATCGTCGGCGGCCGCGACCCGGAAGTGCTCCGGCTGAACCAGGCGGCCGCACGGGAGCTGAGCGGTCCGCACTCGCTGCGCATCGTGCCCGGCGCCACGCACCTGTTCGAGGAGCCCGGAGCGCTGGAACAGGTCGCGGAGATGGCACGGAACTGGTGCGAGGACCGCCTCAAGATCGCAGACGAGGCCGCGTCGGAGCAGTGACGGGCCGACTCCACCCCGGGGGGGACGGAGGGACGACCGGGGCGCGTGCTTCGTCCGGCGTGTGCGGGGTACGCGGGGAATCGGACCGAGGGGGCCGTCCGCGGGCGGGAAGGAGTGGCGACCGCGATGCAGTTCCATGACCGCACGGAGGCCGGGCGGGAACTGGCCGAGCGACTGCGGATCGAGCAGGAGAAGGGCGTCCTGCCGCACCCGATCGTCCTGGCCCTCCCGCGCGGCGGAGTCGCCGTGGCCCGGGAGGTGGCACGGGCGCTGGATGCCCCGCTCGACGTCCTGGTCGTACGGAAGATCGGCGCACCGTTCCAGGAGGAGCTCGGCGTCGGCGCGATCGTCGGCGACGACGATCCCCTCTTCGACGAGGACGCCCTCGTCCAACTGGGCCTGACCGAGGCCATGCTGGCCCCGGTGGTGGAGCGCGAACGCAAGGAACTCCGCCGGCGCGAACGCCTCTACCGCCAGGGCCGCCCCGCGCCCGATCTGGCGGACCGCACCGCCATCGTCGTCGACGACGGGCTCGCCACCGGATCGACGGCCCGTGCCGCACTAAGACACGTACGGCGTCAGGCCCCCGAGCGGGTCGTGCTGGCCGTGCCGGTCGGCTCGCAGCAGGCGGCGCAGCAGATGCGCGCGGAGGCCGACGAGGTGCTGTGTCTGCAACGGCCGGCGTCCTTCATGGCCGTGGGCCTTTGCTACGAGAGGTTCGAGCAGCTGACGGACGAGGACGTGCTGCGTGCCCTGCACACGGCGGCCGGCTGAACCCGCTCGCTACGGGGGCGTTGATGCACCGACGGAAAGGGCGGCCCGACACCAATGGTGTCGGGCCGCCCCTTTCCGTTCGCGGACGTCAGTCCGTGCCGGACTCCATCGCGGCGCGGTCCAGCAGCGCGTCCTCCTCCGAGACCTCGCCGCGGGAGGCGATGGCCTCCGCGCCGCCCTCCGGCAGCTCCGGCATGGTGCCGATCAGGCCGGTCGCGGCCGCCTGGGAGGCGCCGATGGTGGGACTGCCGGTGCCGATCAGGCCGAGGCCGACGTACTGCTCCAGCTTGGCGCGGGAGTCGGCGATGTCCAGGTTGCGCATGGTGAGCTGGCCGATCCGGTCCACCGGGCCGAACGCCGAGTCCTCGGTGCGCTCCATCGACAGCTTGTCCGGGTGGTAGCTGAAGGCCGGGCCCGTGGTGTCGAGGATCGAGTAGTCCTCACCGCGGCGCAGCCGCAGGGTCACCTCGCCGGTGATGGCCGCGCCGACCCAGCGCTGCAGCGACTCGCGGATCATCAGCGCCTGCGGGTCCAGCCAGCGGCCCTCGTACATGAGGCGGCCGAGGCGACGGCCCTCGTTGTGGTACTGGGCGAGGGTGTCCTCGTTGTGGATGGCGTTGACCAGGCGCTCGTAGGCGGCGTGCAGCAGGGCCATGCCGGGCGCCTCGTAGATGCCGCGGCTCTTGGCCTCGATGATCCGGTTCTCGATCTGGTCGGACATGCCCAGGCCGTGCCGGCCGCCGATGGCGTTGGCCTCCATCACCAGGTCGACGGGGCAGGCGAACTCCTTGCCGTTGATCGTCACCGGGCGGCCCTGGTCGAAGCCGATCGTCACGTCCTCGGTGACGATCTCCACCTCGGGGTCCCAGAACCGCACGCCCATGATCGGCTCGACCGTCTCGACGCCCGTGTCCAGGTGCTCCAGCGTCTTGGCCTCGTGGGTGGCGCCCCAGATGTTGGCGTCGGTGGAGTACGCCTTCTCGGTGCTGTCCCGGTAGGGCAGGCCGTGGGCGACCAGCCACTCCGACATCTCCTTGCGGCCGCCGAGCTCGGTCACGAAGTTGGCGTCGAGCCAGGGCTTGTAGATCCGCAGGTGCGGGTTGGCGAGCAGGCCGTAGCGGTAGAACCGCTCGATGTCGTTGCCCTTGAAGGTCGAGCCGTCGCCCCAGATCTGGACGTTGTCCTCGAGCATCGCCCGCACCAGGAGGGTGCCGGTGACGGCGCGGCCCAGCGGGGTGGTGTTGAAATAGGCACGCCCGCCCGAGCGGATGTGGAACGCACCGCAGGTCAGCGCGGCCAGACCCTCCTCGACCAGCGCCGCACGGCAGTCGACGAGACGCGCGATCTCGGCACCGTACGTCTTCGCACGGCCGGGCACCGAGGCGATGTCGGGCTCGTCGTACTGGCCGATGTCGGCGGTGTAGGTGCACGGGACGGCGCCCTTGTCGCGCATCCACGCGACCGCGACGGAGGTGTCGAGGCCGCCCGAGAAGGCGATGCCGACGCGCTCGCCGGCGGGCAGGGAGGTGAGGACCTTGGACATAGGAAGAGTATGCATGATCTCGCATGATCATGCAAAGCCCGGGTCCGAAGGATGCCGACGGAGCACTCCCCGCACCCCCGATTCCTGGGGGTTCCTGCCCACGGGAAGCCGCCGCTCAGGCACCATGATCGTGTGACATACGCGGTGACTGTGGACGTGGACCTCCCCAAGGGCGCCCCGGAGCTCGACGTTCTTCAGCGAGAGGGCGTCGGCTTCCTGCTGCGCAAGGGGCTCGATTCGATCGCGGCCATCGAGGGGCCCGACGGAATGGAAGTGGACCTGGTGGACGACGTCATCGCCGTCCATCCCGCCGGGGTCCTGCTGAAGCTCTCCATCGACGCACCGGCACTGGAGTTCGCCGAGGACGCCGCCCGTGAGGTCGTCGCAGAGCTGCTGGAGCGCAGCGAACCCCTTGCCGACTGGGAGATCACCCGCTGCGGGGTGGAGCTGCACCCCGACCTGCTGCAGGAGAGCCTGGACGCGGCCGACGGCCCGGACGCACCGCCCGCGGATCCCGCCGAACGCGCGCGCCGGCACGCGGCGGCCGAACCCCCCGCCGGATCGGGCCGTCTCGAGCGTGCCGAGGTCGACGCCATGCGTCACACCCTCCGTGCTCTCGCACCGACCCTGCGGGCCTTCCCGCTCGAGGCCTTCGGCCACCACGAGGACGAGGAGGAGCGGATCGTCAGCCGCGAGGCGGCGGAGATCGCGGCCGGTGCCGTCGTGTACGCCATCGATCTGCTGGTCGACGAGCTCTTCACGGACCTGGCCGGTCTGGAGGAGGACGGGCCCACCGTCGCGGAGACCGACGCGCCGTTCATGGTCCTGGACGATCTGCCCCCGCAGTTCGCCCTGCAGTACACGGTCCTGTTCGTCCGCCGTCTCACCGTCACCGCCGTGACCATGACCGGCCGCCTCACCCAGCCGGACTTCGGCCGGCCAAGCTGTGTCGCCGAGGAGCTGCTGCTGAAGTTCCTGCTCGCCCAGGCCGAGGTGACGGCCGACCTCTACGAGCTGCTGAGCGACGAGGTCGAAACCGCCCTGCAGGTCTTCGCCGACGGGGTGTTCGAGGACACGGACCACGAGTGGCTGTACGCCCCGGCCGCGGACGGCATCACCAAGGGCACCGTGCAGGACTGGTTCATCCCCTTCGGTGACGAGCGGTACGTCCATCCCTACGCCGCGAACGGCGACGGCGACGACGAGGAGCCGCTGGACTGACTCCGGCCGGCTCGAGGCGGTTCTACTGTGGTGTCCGTGCACATCGGCATCCCCTCCGACGGCTCGGACAGCGACGGGCCGGGCGTGGCTGCGGCCAGGATCACCGGGCGTACGGTGCGCGGCGAGCGGCGGTTGTCCGCGGCCCTCGCCGAAGTCGGCCTCGACGACGGGCAGTCGGTGATGGTCAAGCGCGGTGACGGTCCGGGCGCGGTGCAGGCCGAGGCGGCCGGGCTGCGCTGGCTGGCCGGCGCCGGCGCGGTCCGCGTTCCGACGGTCCATGGGCACGACCGGCGCTGGCTCGTGACCGACGTGGTCGCGCAGGGCCCGCCGACGGCCCGGGCGGCGGTGCGGTTCGGGCGCGGGCTGGCCGCCCTGCACGCCACGGGCGCCCCCGCGTTCGGCGCGCCACCACCCGGCGGGCCGGTGGACGCGTATATCGGGCTCGCCCCGATGCGCAACGTCCCCGGCACCGATTGGCCCCTCTGGTACGCCGAGCACCGGGTACTGCCCTACCTGCGCGAGGCCGTCGACCGGGGCACCGTCCGCCCCGCCGAGACGGCCGTGATCGAGCGCGTCTGCGAACGGCTGCCCGAGCTGGCTGGGCCAGCCGAGCCGCCCGCCCGGCTGCACGGCGACCTGTGGAACGGCAACGTGCTGTGGGGAGCCGACGGGCAGGCCTGGCTGATCGACCCGGCCGCACACGGCGGCCACCGCGAGACCGACCTGGCCATGCTCCAGCTGTTCGGCTGCCCGCACCTGGAGGACGTACTCGACGGCTATCGGCAGGCGGCCCCGTTGGCCGACGGATGGGCGGACCGGGTAGCTCTGCATCAGCTCTTCCCGCTGCTGGTGCACGCCGTGCTGTTCGGCCGCGGATACGCCGAACAGGCCCTCGCGGCAGCGCGAAGGGCCCTCGCGTGACGAGACGCGCCCGTCACCGCGCAGACCAGCCGCAGGCCGCGTTGACGACCGCAAGGTTCTCCCGGACCGGAATCGCCTCGGGCTGCGGCCCGTCACGCAGTGCCCGGCGAGCACTCCCAGGTCGCCCAGGCCGTCCCCGCCCTGCGGAGTACCGCTGCCGGCAACCGCCAGATACAGCGCCCTGCGCAGCGTGAGCAGGTGCACGACATCTGGGACATTCCGGAGTGATCGCAGAACCGTGCCTGCCCATGCATGCGGGTTTTCCGCCCGGCCCCGACCCGTCCGCTTCACACCTCCCACGACTTATGGCGTTTCCGTGTGGAAGCGGCTCGGGGATCTTTCGCGGAACGCGCCTGACGTGCACAGTCGGGATCCGCCGTCGAGGCGAGTGCCGCGCGCTTGGAGGACCGCTGATGGGAGCCCACGACCACCCGCAGCCGCAGGACGCCGATCCGGCTCCGGACGGAATCGGGCGCAGACGCTTCCTGGGGTACGTCCTGGCCGCCTCGACGCTCACCGTCGCCGCCGAGCTCGGCGAGGCCGTCCTCGCGCCCGCCCGGGCCGCGGCGGTGGTCCCCTCCGCGCCCGGACCGGCCGAGATCTACGACCTCAACGACATGCTCACCCATGCCACCCTGCCCACCGCGAACCTGATCACCATCCGGGTCGACACCGACGGCACCGCCTCCTTCGCCCTGCCCCGGGCCGAGGTCGGACAGGGCATCACCACCTCCAGCGCGATGCTGGTCGCCGAGGAACTGGACCTGCCGCTGGACAAGGTCCGCATCACCCTCGCCGACGCCCGTCCCGAGCTGTTGTTCAACCAGCTCACCGGCGGATCCAACACCACCATCTCCACCTTCACCCCGATCCGGGTGGCGGCCGCCGTCGCCCGCGGCCGGCTCCTGCAAGCCGCGGCCCTCGAACTGGGCGAGGCCGTCGGCACTCTCACCGCGAAGCTGGGCGTCATCACCTCGTCCGTGACCGGAAGGAGCCTCACCTACGGCGAACTCGCCGAGAAAGCCGCCGCAGTGACGACCAGTCAGGTGTCGGTCACCCTGAGGAAGTCGTCCGAGTTCAAGGTCATCGGGACCCCGCAGCACCGCGTCGACGCCCTGGAGGCGGTCACCGGGCGCAAGAAGTTCGCCATGGACCTGCATGTGCCGGGCGCGCTGCCGGCCATGGTGTGCCGCCCGCCCACGATCAACGGCACGGTCCGCTCGGTCGACAACCTCGACGAGGTGCGGGCCATGCCCGGCATCACCGACGTCGTACGGATCTCCACCGGCGTCGCCGTGCGCGGCCGCACCTTCGGGCAGTGCATCGACGCCGTGCGCGCCCTGAAGGTCACCTGGGGCCCCGGCACCGAGGACGACGCCACCGACGACACCATCCGCGAAGAACTGCGCCAGGCCGAACTCCCGCTGCCCGCCCTCGACCTGCTCACCAAGTCGGTCGACGCCCGCTTCACCTTCCACTTCGCGAGCAACAGCGCCCTGGAGACCAACTGCGCCGTAGCCGACGTACGCGAGGACTCGGCCGAGATCTGGGCCAGTCTGAAGTCCCCGATCACCGCCCAGGAACAGATCGCGCTCAGCCTCGGACTGCCGGCGAGCGCGGTCAAGGTGCATGTCACCCAGGGCGGCGGCTCCTTCGGGCGCAAGCTCTTCCACGACGGAGCCGCCGAGGCCGCCGAGATCTCCAAGGCGACGGGCAAACCGGTCCGGCTGATGTGGCACCGCACCGACGACTTCCGCCACGGCCGCACCCACCCCATGTCCACCTCACGGGTGCGCGCCACCTACGCGCTGGGCCAGGTCCTCACCTACGACCAGCGCCACACCTCCGTGGCCACCGAATTCGGCCACGGCGTCGGCGAGATCATCACCTCCGAGGCGGCCCGGCTGCCCGTCGGCGACCTCACCTTCTCCGAGACGATCTTCACGCTCACCCAGCAGACCCCGTACGACTTCGGTGTCGTCACCCAGCTGCTCAGCGAGACCGACAAGGGCTTCCACACCGGCTCCATGCGCAACATCTACTCGCCCAACGTGCGGTGCGCGCAGGAGCTGATCGTGGACGAGCTCGCCAAGCGGATGGGCAAGGACCCCTATCGGTTCCGCCGCGCCTTCCTGAAGGACGAGCGGGCGCGGGCCGTCCTCGACAAGGCCGCCGAGGTGGGCGGTTGGGGACGCAGCATGCCGGCCGGCACGGCCCAGGGCATCGCCCTGCACCCCGAGTACCACGCCTACGTGGCCGTCCTCGCCGAGATCGACTGCCGCCCTCAGACCACCGGCCGCAAGGTCCCCGACGCCTGCACCGGGCCACGGGTCACCAAGGTCGTCTGCGCGGTCGACGCCGGGCTCGCCGTCAACCCGCGCGGCCTCGAGGCCCAGATGATGGGCGGCATCATGGACGGCATCGCGATCACCCTCAGCTCCGGACTGCACCTCGTGGACGGGCACTTCCTCGAAGGCAGTTGGGACAACTACTTCTACACCCGTCAGTGGAACACCCCGCCGGAACTGGAGATCGTCGTCATGCCGCCGACCACCGGCAGGCCCGGCGGCGCCGGCGAGCTGGCCGTCGCGGGCGCGATGGCGGCCGTGGCCTGCGCGTACGGGCGCGCGACCGGCACCATGCCGACCACGTTCCCGATCAACCACGCGGGTCCCCTCGGCTTCGAGCCGCTGCCCACCACCCCGCCGATCCCGGCGTCCCCCACCGACGGCCTGAGCCGCGCCTACTAGGAGCCCAGGAGGCCCTTCGTGCCCGAACACACCTTCATCCTCAACGGCACACCGGTGACCGTGGACATCGAGGACGACGTACGGCTGCTGTGGGTGCTGCGGGACGTCCTGGGCGTCACCGGACCGAAGTACGGCTGCGGGCTCGGCGTGTGCCAGGCCTGTACGAGCCACATCAACGGCAAGGCCTTCAACCCCTGCAGCGTCCCCGTCAAGGACCTCGGCCCCACCGACGAGGTGACGACCATCGAAGGCCTGCCCGCGACCGTCGGCAGGGAACTCCACCCGATGCAGGAGGCCTGGCTGGAGTACGACGTCGCACAGTGCGGCTACTGCCAGCCCGGCCAGATCATGACCGCCGTCGCCAAGGTCCGCCAGGCCCGCGAGGAGGGCCGCGACATCACGGAGGCCGACCTCGACGAGATCCGCAACGTCTGCCGCTGCGGCACGTACCACCGCATCCGGGAGGCGATCGTGGCGGGTGCGAAGAAGTACTGAGCACGGACGCCTGCGCGCTGCTCAGTTGTCGCGTACTGCCTGGAGCAGGTGGTCGCGGACCAGGGCCACGTGTGGGTTGGTGGAGGCGCCGGGGCGTTGGACGAGGAAGGCGGTGTTGATGGGCGGGTCGTCCGGGTCGTGCAGCAACACCAGGGCGCCCGAGGCCAGTTCGGCGGTGCACAGGTAGCGGGGGAGGACCGTGAAGCCCGTACCGCCTACCACCGCCGCCTTGAGTGCGTTCAGGTCGGGCATGGTGACCGCCGGCTGACAGGCCAGGCGCCTGCCGAAGACATGACGCCAGTAGCGGCGCACGATCGGCAGGTCCTCGGCGTAGGCGACCAGGGGCACGCCGTGGAGGGCGGCGGGCCCGACGGCGGCGATCCCGGCCGGTCCGCCGATGCGCTCGGCCCAGACGGGGGCGGCGACCAGCACGAACTCCTCGTCCGCGAGGGGCACGGCGGCCAGGGCACGGCCGCGTGGCCGGAAGGTCGCGATCACCAGGTCGTGGCGGCCCGCCTTCAGGTCGTCCAGGAGCGGCTCGGTCAGCCCGGGCGTGATGCGCAGCCGTACGCCTCGCTCCACCAGAGGCGTCAGGCCGGGAAGGACGGAGCGGGTCAGGAACTCGTGCGGTCCCGCCAGGTGCACCGGCTCCGGCGGCTGGTCGTCGGCCGGGCCGCCCCGGGCCGTGAGCATGGCGAGGGAATCCAGCGGCTGCACGATCCTGGCGGCGAGCTCGTCCGCGTACGGCGCAGGGGAGACCCCGCGGGCCTGGCGCTGGAACAGCTCCCGGTCCAGCTGCCGCTCCAGCGCGCGCACCTGCGTCGTGACCGTCGGCTGCGACAGCCCGAGCAGACGCGCCGCGGCCGTGAAGGAGCCGGTGCGGTAGACGGCGAGGAAGGTGCGCAGCAGATTCAGATCGAGTGCCGCCGAGCCGCCGACCTGTGCTCTCTCCTGTCGTCCATTGGTTTCCCTATCCCTCATATCGATGAGCCTATTGGATTCCGATGGCTGGCGCGGCTTACGGTTGGATCACCACCAAGCTGACGACCCCTCGGAGACAGAGCATGTCGAAGATCCTTTTCGTGATGACCGGCGTCGACTACTGGACGCTGGCCGACGGCACCCGCCACCCCACCGGTTTCTGGGCGGAGGAGGCCGTCGCCCCCTACGTGGCGTTCAAGGCCGCCGGTCACGAGATCGTCGTCGCCACGCCGGGCGGTGTCGTACCGACCGTGGACAAGGGCAGCCTCGCCGCCGAGTACAACGGCGGGCAGGAGAACGCCGACCGTGTCGCCGGTGTGCTCGCCGCGGCCACCGAGCTGCAGCACCCCATCAGCCTGAAGGACGTGAACCTCGACGACTACGCCGCCGTGTACTACCCCGGCGGCCACGGCCCGATGGAGGACCTGGCCGTCGACGCCGACTCCGGCAAGCTGCTCACCCTCGCCCTGGAGTCCGGCAAGCCGCTCGGTGTCGTCTGCCACGGCCCGGCCGCGCTGCTCGCCGCCGAGCAGGACGGCGTCAACGCCTTCGCGGGATACCGGGTGGCCGCGTTCACCAATGACGAGGAGACCCAGTCCGGCTTCGCCGACAAGGCCAAGTGGCTGCTGCAGGACCGGCTGACCGAGGCCGGCGTGCAGGTCCAGGTCGGTGAGCCGTGGGCGCCGCACATCGTCGTCGACCGCAACCTCCTCACCGGCCAGAACCCGGCCTCCTCCGCCCCGCTCGCCGCGGAGCTGCTCAAGACGCTGGGCTGAGCTCCAGTCGGCGGGTTCCCGGAACACATGACCCCGGGCGACTTCGGGTAGCCGCCCCGGCGGACCGCAGGGCACAACGGGGTGCCCGATCGTTCGACCTGCTGATTGGATCCACCATGACCGACCACTCTCCCGACGGCGCCGCCCCCGCGGTACACCTCGCCCTGCGCGCCGTGGTCCAGGGTGATGCGAACGAGAGGGAGCTGAACACCTTGGCCGGCAGCGAGGTACTGGTGCCGGCCGGTACCGCCACCGCCCCGGAGCAGGATCCCGGAGAGGTGACCCTGCCCGTGTACGCGCAGGAGGACGGAACCGAACTCGTGCCGGTGTTCACCACCCAGGCACGCCTGCAGCAGGCCCTCCCGCAGGTCGGCGGGCATCGACGGATGCCGCTCGGCACGCTCGCCCACCGCTGGCCGTCCGAGACGCTGGCTCTCGTCATCGACGCCGGTACCCCGGAGGAGGTGGCTCTGACGGCTGAGGGGGTCAGGCAACTGCTCGACCGCGGCGCCGCCTGACGTCACATACCGGCTATTCCTTGCGTCATCCTGAGCCCGGGCGTTCCCGCAGCCACGGGAACGCCCGCGCTCACCTCACCGGGACGTCAGCTTCCACAGGTGATCTGCCGTGCCGTTGTCGTCCCACTGCAGGACCTGCGCCCCGGACGAGGTACTCATGCCGGTCACGCCCAGCAGCAGCCCGCTGTTGTAGTTGGCGATCTTGTAGTAGCCGTCGCCGGACGGGATGAGCTGCCAGAGGTGGTCGGCGGTCCCGTTGTCACCCCAGATCAGGGCCTTGCCGCCGTCCGAGGTGCTCATGGAGTCGATGCCCAGCAGCAGCCCGCTCGCCTTGTTGGCGATCTTGTAGAGGCCGGAGCCCGCGGCCGTCAGCGTCCACGACTGGCTGCTGCCCGTGCTCGACGTCGCCTGGACGACCGAGGTGCCCTGCGCGGTGCCCGCACCCGAGGTGTCGAGGGCGAGAGCGCTGTTCTTGTTGGTGATCTGGTACGTCCCGGCCAGCGAGGTCGAGGTGCCGCTCGGGGTGATCACCAGGTGGTAGCCGTCGCTCGCATTCGTCGTCACGGGCACGGTGATCGAGCCGTTCGAGACGGTGTAGTCGGCGTCGGAGATGGTGACCGGACCGGAGACCGCCGTCGTGCGGCCCTTGGACGGCGTGTACTCCAGCTTCACGTGCACGGTCGACCCGAACGCCGACAGCGAGCCGAGTCCCTTGATCTGCACGGCACTTGAACCGGCACCACCCCCGAAGATCACGCCGATCTGGTTGCCTGCGCCGTTGAGCGAGGCCGCGCCGTCGATGCCCGTCTGCGCCGGGGGAGTGGTGACCAGCATGTTCCCGGACATGTCGCCGTACCACTTGTAGAGCCAGTACGCGCCGTTCGGCGAGGCGCCGGTGTCGGTCAGGGTGTCGCCGAGGGTGCCGTAGTGGTTCCAGAAGGCCATCTCGGCGTCATGGACACCCGCCCGCTCGAACTTGGCCGCATAGCTGACCATCGGCCCCGGGACGCCGACCTCGCCGGGGGCGCCGTACTCCTCGATGGCGATCGGGCGGTGGCTGAGGCCGAGGCTCGTCTCCAGCGCCCGGTAGTCGGCCACGTGCGCGGCGATGTTCGCGCTGGTCTGGAGCTCGTGCCAGGCGATGATGTCGGGCACCGCGTTGTTCGCGATGGCGTCCTGGAGGAACGACTTCATCTTGCTGTCGGTGTACGTCGCGAAGCTGGGCCCCTGAATGGGGGTGCCGGCGTCCTTGGACCGGACCTCCTTGTAGGTCCTGGCCCAGCCGTCGTCGAAGGCGCCCGCCGCCGAGGTGTTCCAGGTGCCCTCGGGCTCGTTCCACAGCTCGTACGCACTGATGTTGGTGGCGCCCGAGGACTTCACGGACGCGACCTGCTTGTCCACCGCGGACAGCCAGTCGCTCCAACTCACCCACTTGTAGGGAAAGTTCGGATACCAGTCCGGCATCCGTACGACGACCTTGGCACCGGCCCGCGCCGCCTTGGGCGCCACGACGAGCGCGTCGCCCGCGGGGTTGGGCTCGCCGTTGGGCAGCTGCGAGCCGCCCGGCGCCATCTGCACGAAGGTGTTCGGCTTGAGCGCGGTGACCAGGCTGTCGGACGGGGTGCTCGCGTCGGCGAGGCCGTACAGGCTGCCGGTCGCCACATGGGTGACGGGCCGCAGGGTCTGGTCGGCGTTGACGACCAGGGTGGTGGACGTGGTGGGGGCCGCCTGTGCGGGCGTTGCGACGGCGAGGGCGGCGCCGGTGAGGGCGATCGCACCGATGGCGGCGGTCAGGCGTGCGGGGACGGGGGGTCTTGTGCGGCTCATGACACGGTTCTCCTCATGGAGGGGATGGGCAGGCAGGACAAATCGGCCTGCGGTTCGGCGGCGCCCCGAAGGGGCGCGGGGCTGTGTCGATCTGCGGCTCCGCCGCGTGGGCGCGACCAGCCACGACGGCGCGGCAGACGATCCACGACACATCGCGGCACTTCCTGGCGGCGGGCGCCGTCAGTCCTTGACGGCGCCCGCCGTCACCCCCGCAGCCACATACCGCTGCGCGAGCACCAGCAGGACGGCCGCGGGGACGGACGCGACGACGGCGGTGGCCATGATCGCGTTCCACTCCTGGTTGTTGTTGCCGATGTACTTGTAGATGCCGAGGGTGATCGGCCTCAGATCGCCGCCGCCGTCGAGGGTGTTGGCGAAGACGAAGTCGGACCAGGCCCACAGGAAGCTGAACAGCGAGACGGTGACCAGGGCGTTGCGGCTCACCGGCAGCACCACGGACCAGAAGGTGCGGAAGGTGCCCGCGCCGTCGATGCGGGAGGCGGCGATCAGCTCGCCGGGGATCCCCGACATGAACGCCGTGAAGATCATGACGCCGAAGGGCACGGCGATGGTGGAGTCCGCGATGATCAGGCCCCACCAGGAGTTGAGCAGGCCGAAGTCCAGAAAGATGCCGTAAAATCCCATCGCCATGACGATCCCGGGGATCATCTGCGCGATCAGCAGCCCGAGGCCCAGCGCGCCGCCGCCGCGCGGACGGAGTTTCGCCAGCGAGTAGCCGGCCGGGGCGGCGAGCAGCAGGGTGAGGGCGACCGTACCCAGACCGATCAGCAGGCTCGTGCCCAGATACGGCATCTGGTCGTCCAGGACGGCCTTGTAGCCCTCGAAGGTGGGGTGCAGGGGCAGCAGGTCGGGTGGGTCCTTGCGCATGTCCTGCTGCGGGGTGAGGGACACGTTCAGCATCCAGTACACCGGGAACAGCATCAGCGCGGTCAGGACGAGCCCGATGACCGTGTAACGGCGGGTGCGGGTACGGGACTTCACGCTTCCTGCCTCCTCTGGACGCGGATGTACAGCAGCCCGAAGACGAGCGCGATGAGGATGAGGATGTTGCCGACCGCCGCACCGGGGCCGAACTTGGGCAGCAGCGTGCCGAAGCCCAGTTGGTAGGACCAGGTCGCCAGGGTGGACGAGGCGTCGCCCGGGCCGCCCTTGGTCATGATCCAGATCAGGTCGAACACCTTGAGGGTGTAGACGAGCCCCAGCAGCAGGGTGATCGCGGAGACCGGGCGCAGCAGCGGGAAGGTGATGCGCCGGAACTGCTGCCAGGCGCTCGCCCCGTCCAGTGCCGCCGCCTCGTACAGGTCGGCGGGGATGTTCTGCAGGCCGCTGTAGAGGATGACCAGGTTGAACGGGATGCCGATCCAGATGTTCGCGACGATCACCGAGGTCAGCGCCCAGTCCGGCGAGGTGAGCCAGCCGACCGGGTCCACGCCGAAGAAGTGCAGGAAGTAGTTCACCACCCCCGACTCGCTGTTGAACATCCACGACCACGTAGACGCCGACACGATCAGCGGCAGCAGCCATGGGATCAGGAACAGGGCGCGCAGGGTGGGCGCGAGCCGGAAGTGCCGGTTGAAGAAGACCGCGAGGGCGAGCCCGATGACGTACTGGAAGGCGATCGACACGAAAGTGAAGATCATCGTGTGCCGTATCGCCGGGCCGAACGTCGGATCGTCCAGGACCTTCTGGAAGTTGTCCCAGCCGGAGAACGGCGCGTCCCCCGCCACGAACGACCGCACGGTGTAGTCGCGCAGGCTCAGGTCGAGGTTGCGGTAGAGCGGATAGAGGTAGAAGGCGGCGAGATAGGCGAGGAGGGGGGTGACGAAGGCGAGCGCGGTCAGCCGGCTCCTGCGCCGGTGCCGGCGGCGCAGGGACTCGGCGTCGGTGCCGCTCGCCCCCACCGCGGCGGACGGGGCCCGCCGCGGACGGTCGACCCGGGCGATGGTCATGCCGGCCCTAGCCCTTCTGCGCGCTCGACTGGGCCGTGTCCAGAGCGTCCTGCGGGCTCTTGCTGCCCGACAGCGCGGCCTGGACGGCGGTCCACATCGGCTGGGAGATGGTCGGGTACTTGGTGCCCAGACCGCCGCTGGTACGGCCGCGGGCCGCGGCCACCGCGTCCACCCAGGGCTTCAGCTTCGGGTTCTGCTTCACCTGCTCGGCCTGGACCGCGGCCGTCGGCGCGACGTACTGCAGTGTCGTGTCGGTGGGCAGCAGGTTCGCGTCGCTGGTCAGACAGGTGACGATCTTCTTGCTGACGTCGTAGCGCCCGGTGTCCTTCTGCACGGGCACGGTCACGAACTCGCCGCCGGTCGGCACCGGAGCCGAACCGCCGTTCTGCCCGGGGATGTTGATGATCCCGTAGTCGAAGCCGGCCTTGGCCGCGTTGCCCAGCTGCCAGGTGCCGTTCTCACCGAAGGCGTAGTCGCCGGTGGCGAACTCCTGCCAGCTGGTCGTCTGGGTGTTCTGCAGGACATCCTTGGGGGCGTACCCCGCGTCCACCCACTGCTTCCACAGGGAGAGCGCCGCGACTCCCTTGGCGGAGTCGAGCTTGGTCAGGTCGCCGCCCGCGCCCCAGAACCACGGCAGGAACTGGAAGCTGCCCTCCTCCGTGTTGATCGCGGAGAACGTGATGCCCTTCTTCCCGGCCGACTTGACCTTCTTCAGGGCGGCCGTGAGGGAGTTCCAGTCCTTGATGGAGGCCGCGTCGACACCGGCGGCGGAAAGGACCTTCTTGTTGTAGTAGAGCGCGAGGGTGTTGGCACCGATCGGCACCCCGTAGGGGGCGTTGTCGATGGTGCCCGCGCCGATGATGTTCTTCTGGATCGACTTGGTGTCCAGACCGAGGTCACTGGTCTTGTTGAGGATCCCGGCCTCCACCAGCGTGGAGACGACCGGGTTGTCCACCAGCATCACATCGGGCGCGTTGCCCTGCTGGGCGGCCAGCAGGGCCTTGTTGCCGAGGTCCGTGGTGTCGTACGCGGTGCGCTTGAGCTTCACCCCGGCCTTCGTCCCGCACCCGGTCACCAGCTTGCCCCAGGCCGAGGAGGCGTCGAACTGCGGGTAGGGGTCCCAGAAGGTATACGTCCCGCCGGCCTTGCCGGCAGAGGAGTCCGAGGAGCCGGAGCTTCCTCCGCAGGCGGTCAGGGAGGCGAGGGTGCCGACGGCGGCGAGCGCGGCGAGGAGAGTGCGGCGGGTGGGTATCACGGGTGACCTCGTTGTCGTAGACCGAAGTTGAGCGTGCGTCAGGAGGTGGGCAGCCAGACGCGCATGGCGCCGTCCTGCCGGTTGGCCCAGGCGTAGTAGGGGATCGCCGTGAGCTCGACGGATTCGCCGTCCGTGGGGGCTTCATCGGGGTGGGCGGGCCGGTACGGCCACCAGCCCGCGTCGGGGATGTCGCGCCGCCGCCCGGCCGCCACGACCGTGGTGACCCCGCCGAGCAGGTCCGGGCGGTGCTTGACGGCGAGCGGGCGGGACGGGTCGAGGACGATGTCGTCGAGGCCGCCGCCCGGGTGGTCGACCTGCTCCAGGCAGTACACGAGCGGGCCGCGTTCGATCGCCGCGCAGCCTCGCACGGCGTCCACGCGCGGGTCGCCCGCCGTCAGCCGCGGCTCGAGACCGAGCTCGAGGACGACCTGGTCGCCCGGCTCCCAGGCGCGTTCGATGCGCAGCCAGCCCTCGGTGACCGGGGCATCGGTCTGGTCGTAGGTGACCTCGCCGCACCGCACCCGGAACTCGCGGCACCACTGCGGGATGCGCAGGGACAGCGTCCAGGGCCGCCCGGCCGGGGTGTCCTCGACGGTGAGGGCGATGGTGCCGTGCCACGGGTAGTCGGTCTCGGCACGCACGGCGATCGGCCCGGCGCTGTAGCGGCCGGTGACGTACTGGTGGATCTGCAGGCCGTCCTCGTCGCCGGTGGCGAGGTAGTGCTCCAGGCCGGCCAGCAGCCGCATCACGTTCGGCGGGCAGCAGGCGCAGCGGAACCAGCGGGTGCGGCGCGCCGACTGGTCGCCGCCGGGGTCGGTGTGTCCGTCGCGGACCTGGAGCGGGTTGACGTACAGCCAGCGCTCGCCGTCCAGCGACACCCCGGCGAGGAAACCGTTGAACAGGGTGCGCTCGATCAGGTCGCAGTAGCGGGCCTCGCCGGTGAGCAGGGCCATGCGCCAGCTCCACTGCACGGAGGCGATGGCGGCGCAGGTCTCGCAGTAGGCGCGCTCGTTGGGCAGCTCGTACGGGTCGCCGAAGTCCTCCCAGTCGTGGTGGGCGCCGAGGCCGCCGGTCAGATGGGTCTTGGTGGTGGTCATGGCGTGCCACAACCGCTCGGCGGCGGCGCGGAGTTCGCCGTCCCCGGTCTCGGTGGCGAGGTCGGTGGCGGCGGCCAGCAGGTACAACTGCCGTACGGCGTGGCCCTCGACGTTCGTCGCCTCCCGCAGCGGCACCCGGTCCTGGCAGTAGGCCTCGCCGCCCAGCAGTCCGTGGCCGTGCCGGTCGACGAAGTAGCCGGCCAGGTCCAGATAGCGGCGCTCGCCGGTCTCCCGGTACAGCTCCACCAGGGCCGTCTCGACCTCGGGGTGGCCGTCGATGCCGTCGATCTCCTTGCCGCTGCCGGGCGGACCGAAGACGGAGTCGATGTGGTCGGCGAACCTGCGGGCCACGTCGAGGAGTGCCCTGCGTCCGGTGGCCCGGTGGTGGGCGACCGCCGCCTGGATGAGATGGCCCGCGCAGTACAGCTCGTGGCCCCAGCGCAGGTCCTGGTAGCGCTCACCGCCCTTGACCAGCTGGAACCAGGTGTTGAGGTAACCGTCCGGCTGCTGGGCGGCGGCGACCAGGGAGACGATCCGGTCGACGTCCGCCTCCAGCTCGGCGGACGGGCCCTGGGCCAGCTGCCAGGCCGCCGCCTCCAGCCACTTGTAGACATCCGTGTCGACGAACGGGTACGCACCCTGGAAAGTGCCCTCGACCAAGCCGGCCGCCAGCCGCAGATTGTGCAGGTTGCCCGCGGACTCGAGCAGCTCCGGGCCCTGCGGGATGGAGGTACGCGCGTTGACCTCGCGGCGCGACTGCCAGAAACCGTCGGTCACTTCGGCGCTGCCGGGACGCAGGACGGCGTGGGAGCCGG
The DNA here is from genome assembly GCF_040298885.1 of Streptomyces sp. NPDC001137. NCBI lineage: Bacteria > Bacillati > Actinomycetota > Actinomycetes > Kitasatosporales > Streptomycetaceae > Streptomyces > Streptomyces sp. NPDC001137. Next base: position 76,429 of record NZ_JBEPBA010000003.1, on the reverse strand, counting down.
GGCCCGGACGGACCGGACCGGTGGGGGAGGGCGGGGTGGCGTCGGTGCGGGGCATGGCTCTCCGAGAGGTGGGAGGCGGGGGAGCGACCGGTAGTGGGCAACGATCTGCGCAACCGTTTGCCTCGCCGATGAGTAGAGGGGAGGCAAGGGATCGCGGTCAAGGGCTCTGCATAAGATTTCTCTTGTTGCTCAAGGGTTGGCACTCCGCCGGACCGCCTGCGACCATGGACCGCGCCGAGCCCGCCAGGGACGACGACTGAGCAAAGGATTGCCCGTGACCGAAGCCGCTCCGCGATCCACCACCGCCCGGGCGAAGCTGTCAGACGTCGCCGCCCTCGCCGGGGTGAGCGTCGGCACGGCCTCCAAAGCGCTGAGCGGCAGTGGCCGGATGCGCCCGGAGACCCGGCAGCGGGTGCTGGACGCCGTGGAGACGCTCGGCTTCCGCCCCAACCAGCATGCGCAGAGCCTGCACACCGGGCGCAGCTGGACGGTCGGCCTGATGACCACGGACGGCATAGGCCGCTTCAGCACGCCCGTCCTGCTGGGCGCCGAGGACGCGCTCGGCGCCGGAAAGATCTCGGTGCTGCTCTGCGACACCCGGGGTGACACCATCCGCGAGCAGCACCACCTGCGCAACCTCATGGACCGCCGGGTCGACGGCATCATCGTCACCGGCCGGCGCACGGATCCGCGCCCGCCCCTGAAGGGCCTCGACGGCATCCCCGTCGTCTACGCGCTCTCGCCGTCCACCGACCCCGCCGACACCTCGGTGGTCTCGGACGACCGCGGCGGCGCCCACCTCGCCGTCGAGCACCTGCTCGCCACCGGCCGCACGAAAATCGCCCATGTCACCGGCCCCGAACACCACGCGGCCGCCCGCGACCGCGCCCGCCACGCCGTCGACCTGCTGGAACGCTCCTCCCTGCGACTCGCCACCGGCCGCGTGCACTTCGGGGAGTGGAGCGAGGCCTGGGGCCGCCGGGCCGCCGACGCCGTCCTGCGCACGGCCCCCGACACGGACGCCGTCTTCTGCGGCAACGACCTGATCGCCCGAGGCGTCGCCGACGCCCTGCGCGAGCGCGGGGTGGACGTACCCGGCCGGATCGCCGTCGTCGGGTACGACAACTGGGACACGATGGCCTTGGCCTGCCGCCCGCCGCTGACCACGATCGACATGGACCTCACCGAGATCGGCCGCATCGCCGCCCTGAAACTGCTGGAGGCCATCGACTCCGAGGCCGTGCCGGGGGTGCACACGGTGCCGTGCCGGCTGGTGGTGCGCGAGTCGACCTGACCGCCCCCGCCGCGGCGTTGACGGATACCCGCCGGGCTCCCGACGATGATCGGCATGCGTTTCCTACGGCGACTGCGCGGCGACCTCTCCGCGGGAGAGAACCTGGAGCTCTACGTCACGGCTCTCCTCTCCCTGACCCTCGCCGTACTCGGCGTGTTCGACGTGGCCGGCGGAAAGGTCCTGGCCGCCGCCACCCTGGCGACGCTCGCCCTGCTGGCCGGGAGCCTGCTGGGCGGCAGGCGACAGATCGCCGACCTGGCAGCCGAGGTCCGGGCCGGCCGCTTTGGTGAGGTCTCCGCGGCGGACTTCTTCCGCCGTGACAAGCCCGAGGCCGTCGAACAGGTGCGCGCCGCGCGGGACATCAGGATCGTCGGCATCACCCTCGCCCGCACCCTGCGCAACCTCGTCGACGAACTGGAGCACCGCGCCGCGGCCGGTGCGGTCGTCAAGGTCGCACTCATCGACCCCACGTCCACGGCACCCGCGGAGGCCGCCCGGCGCAGCACCATCGCCGACCGGCCCGAGGTCTACGAGAACCGGTTGCGCCCCTCGATCGACCTGCTCAAGGAGCTCGTGGAGAGGCCGGGAGTGGACGGCAGGGTCGAGGTCAGATTCCTGCCCTTCGTGCCCGCCCACGGGCTGATGCTGCTGGATCCCGGACGGTCCCACGGCATCATCCACGTCGACGTGTATTCCCACAGCTCCGCCAGCGGCGATGCCGTCTTCACGGTGCAGCCGGGGCGCGACGGCCACTGGTACGAGCACTTCCAGGCTGAATTCGAACGCGTGTGGGAATCGGGGCGTCCGGCCGGTGCAGGGGACGGCTTTCCTTCTGCCCGGTGACGGGTGGGACGAGCTGTTCACCGGACGTTCAGGCAGGCGACAATTTGTTCGGTCCCCAGTGAGTAGGTTCCCTTTCATGGCGACTGCACAAGCAACTGACAACAATCCCGGCGAGCTGAAAGACGTCCCGGGCTGGTTTCCGCCGCTGGACCAGGTCCTGTTCACCTGGTTCCTCGAGCGTCAGGAGACGCGTGGCTTCAGGGGCGACTTGCTGGAACTCGGCGCCTACATGGGCAAGAGTGCGATCCTGCTCGGCCAACACCGCCAGGACGGCGAGGAGTTCACCGTCTGCGACCTCTTCGGCGGTGACGCCCCGGACGGAGCCAACCAGGCCGAGACGGCGAAGTCGTACTCCTCGCTCACCCGACAGGCCTTCGAGCGCAACTACCTCTCCTTCCACGACACCCTGCCCAGGGTGATCGAGGCCCCCACCTCCGTGATCTCGAAGGAAGTGGCCCCGCGCAGCTGCCGCTTCGTCCACATCGACGCCTCGCACCTGTACGAGCACGTCCACGACGACATCGGCGCGGCCCGTGACCTCCTGGTGCCCGAGGGCATCGTCGTCCTCGACGACTTCCGCTCCGAGCACACCCCCGGCGTCTCGGTCGCCACCTGGGAGGCCGTGCTCAACCGCGGACTGCGCCCCATCTGTCTCAGCACCCAGAAGCTGTACGGCACCTGGGGTGATCCGCAGCCGGTGCAGGAGGAGCTGCTGGCGATGCTCAGGGACCGCACGGACGTCGGCCTGAGCGTGCAGGAGGCCGCGGGGCACTGCCTGGTCCGCACCCGCGCACAGAAGGGAATGCAGCCGCCGCCCTTCCCGCGCTCCCGGTACTACACGGCGCCCGAGCCGCCCACATCCCCGACGCCCGCCCCCGCCCCCACTTCCGCCGCCCCCGCGCCTTCCGTGCGCCGCCGTCCCCGCTCCCGGGTCCGCCGCATCGGCGTGGACCTGCTGCCCCCGATCGTCACCCGGGCGATACGCCGGGCCCTCGCGCCCGGCGCTCAGGGTGCACCGCGGCGTCCGTTCGCGCAGTAGTCCCGGACCTCGTCCGCGGTGAGCGGGTGGGTCCCGCCCGCCCGCTCCGCTTCCGCCGGTACTGGCCGAGGAGAAGCTCCGCTAGGCCTTCCCGGCCAGGTTCTGCGTGCCGATCACGGAGATGAGATCCAGCTTCTCGGCGGCCTCGGTGCCCGGTTCGGCCGAGTACACGAGGATGTGCAGGTCGTTCTCCTCCACCCGGAGCAGGTCGCAGTCCAGCGTGAGCACACCCACCTGCGGATGCTCGACCGTCTTGCGCGAGGCCGTCAGGCGGCCGACCACGCCCGCGTCCCACAGCTGGGCGAACCGCTCGCTCTTCGCGCGCAACTCCGTTATCAGGCGCCGCAGTTGGCGGTCGGCCGGATAACGGGCGGTGGTCGTCCGCAGCTCCGACACCATGCCGACCTGGAAGGCGCTCCATTCCTCCGGGGTGTGCCGCACCCGGCTGGGAAAGCCGAGGAAGTTGCGCCACACGCCGTTGCGTTCGAACCCGCGCAGGCCGGACGGGTCGCCCATCAGCGCCGCGTACATCGGGTTGGCCAGCAGCAGCGTCATGGCCGCGTCGGAGACCGCGACGGGCGTGTCCACCAGCCGGTCAAGGAGTCGCTGGACGCTGGGCGTGATGAACCCCGGCACCACGTCCGGGCCCGGCGGCACCAACTCCGCCAGACCGTACAGATACGCGCGCTCGTCCCCGGACAGCCGCAGCGCCCGGGCCAGCGCCTCGACGACCTGTCCCGAGGGGTTGGCCGCCCGTCCTTGCTCGAGGCGCGTGATGTAGTCGACCGAGATCCCGGCCAGCAGGGCCAGCTCCTCGCGCCGCAGACCGGCCGCCCGCCGGTGGCCGCCGGAGGGCAGCCCCGCCGCCTCCGGGGCGACCCGGTCGCGCCAGCGCCGCAGCGCCCGTCCGAGTTCCGTCGCCGTCATGCCCCCAGTGAACACCGCGCTCCCCGCATGTGCCTGGTACTCCGAGTCCCAGGAAGAAGGATCTCCTGGCTGATGGGGGTGGGGCGCCGCAGTCTGGACGCATGACGACAACACTGATCACCGGAGCCAACAAGGGCATCGGCCACGAGACCGCCCGCCAGCTCATCGCCGCAGGCCACACCGTGTACGTAGGGGCTCGCGATGCCGAGCGCGGACGCCGGGCCGCCGAACGGCTGGGCGCACGCTTCGTCCTCCTCGACGTCACCGACGACGCCACGGTCGAGGCCGCGGCCAAGACCATCGAGGCCGACGGCGGACTCGACGTACTGATCAACAACGCGGGCATCGAGACCAGGGGCGAGGGCAACACCGTGCCCACCGCCGAGACCGTGACCGCCGACCAGATGCGCAACACCTTCGAGACCAACGTCTTCGGCGTCGTCCGCGTCACCCACGCCTTCCTCCCGCTGCTGCAGCGCTCGGCCGCACCGGTCGTGGTCAACGTCAGCAGCGGCCTGGCCTCGCTGACCCACCTCTCCGACCCCGACCACCCCGCGCACTTCTACCCGGGCGTCGCCTACCCGACGTCGAAGACCGCGGTCAACATGCTCACCGTGCAGTTCGCGAAGGCGTTCCCGAACATGCGGATCAACTCCGTCGAGCCCGGCTTCACCAAGACGGACCTCAACGGCAACACCGGCACGCAGACCGTCGAGGAGGCCGCCCGGATCATCGTGCGCATGGCGCAGGTCGCGCCCGACGGCCCGACCGGCGGCTTCTTCGACGTCAACGGCCCGCTGCCGTGGTGACGTCTCCCAACCGACAGGCGCCGGCGGCTCGGGGATCGACAAAACGGGCTTAGGTGAAAATTCGGCGCTCTCCGCTCGTACTCATGGGCACGACCAGCGAGCGGAGGTGCCGGCTCATGAACGTCGACGACCGGCAGATCGCCGTTGGCGGGGTGCTGGGCGGTGTGGCGGCCCGCTGGGCGTGGCTCATGGTGTGGCTCGGGACGGCGGCACTGGGGTTGGAGCCCGCCGCCCGTGTGCCCGCCGCCCAGCTCTCCGACTCCGGCGAGGATGAGCCGGCCGCGATCGCGGTTGTCGGCGAGGGCCAGGAGGCGGACTCCTCACCGGCCACGCCACCGACCCGGGCACCGGCCCTCCACTGCTGCTGTTCGCCCTGACGCTGCGACCCCGCGCGACCACAGATGTCGGACCGAACTCCCGCCGAGTTCCCGCCGGTTTCCGTGGTCTGGATCACACGCTGTGAAGTGAGTGGGGGCACCTGTGGGTTTCCGTACCCCTGCATGACGAGCGACGCCCGGATGCAAGGATGAGGCGCCATGACAGCAGGGTGGTGTTCTCGCACGATACGGGCCGCGGTGTTCGCGGCCGTCTGCGTGCTGCTCGCCGCCCTGGGCCACATCCTGATGTCCGGCAGCGAGGTGCCCGCCTGGGCGTTGGGCGCCGGAGCGGGCGCCACCGGGGGCGTCGGCTGGTGCCTGGCGGGGCGGGAGCGCGGGCTGCCGTTGATCGTGGCGGTCGTGGTCGCCGTCCAGACGGTGCTGCATGAGGCGTTCTCGCTCGCCCAGTCGGTGACCGAGGCGTCCGGCTCGGCGGCCGCCATGGACATGAGTGGCATGGGCGCGATGCACATGGACACCATGGACATGGCCCACATGGATCACATGGGTCATACGGCGGGCGGCGCTTCGGCGTCTGCGGGCATGCTCCTCGCCCACCTTTCGGCCGCGCTGCTGTGCGGGCTGTGGCTGGCGTACGGAGAGAAGGCCGCCTTCCGTATTCTCCGGGCCGTCGCCGGACGGCTTGCCGCGCCGCTACGGCTGCTGCTCGCCCTGCCGGACACCCCGGAGCGCCCTCGCCCGCACCTGCGGCGTCGCCGCTCGGACCGCGAGCCCCGTCTTCTCCTTCTCGTCCACGCGATCGCCTCTCGGGGGCCTCCCGTGGGGACGGCTGTCGCCTGACGACAGCCGGCTTCCCGAGGCTGCCCGTGCGCGCCTCGGGCCACGGCCGTACGACCGCACCGGCGCCGTAGCGCCCTTGTGCCGTAGGCCGTCCCCCACTCACCGGACCGCCCGCGCCCTCGTGCGCCCCGGTCCGGATCAAGGTCGACCTGAGAAGGACACCAGGTGATTACCTCTGCCCTGCCGACCTCGCGCGCCACGGACAAAGCAGCGGCGCTCGACGAGTCGATCACGGCCTGTGCTCTCGCTGCCCGGAGCGGCGATACGGACGCCGTCGAGCAGTTCGTACGCGCCCTGCAGCGCGACGTCCAGCGCTACGTCGCCCACTTGTGCGCCGACCCGCAGGCGGTCGACGACCTCGCGCAGGACACGTTCCTGCGCGCACTCGGCAGCCTGCACCGTTTCGAGGGCCGCTCCTCGGCGCGGGCGTGGCTGCTGTCCATCGCCCGCCGAGCGGTCATGGACAGCTACCGCCACGCCGCCGTCCGTCCCCGCCTGTCCGACGTGGCGGACTGGCAACTGGCCGTCGAACTGTCCCAGCCGCGCGACCTGCCCGGCTTCGACGACGGCATCGCCCTGCTGGACCTGCTGGCGGCCCTGCCCGACGAGCGCCGGGAGGCGTTCGTCCTCACCCAGCTGGTCGGTCTCCCGTACGCGGAGGCCGCCGAGGTCAGCGACTGCCCGATCGGCACGGTCCGCTCCCGCGTGGCCCGCGCCCGGGCGAGCCTGATGGACCTGCTGGAGGACGCGGAGGAGCCCACCGTGCCGGCGGCGGTCTGAACCGTCGTAGGAGGGTGCCGGGGCGACCGCCCCGGCACCTGGGTGAGTCGACCGCCACGGTCGTCCTCGAGGTCTGTATGCCGGCCCCTCACTGACCGCTGCGTCGCAGCCGCACGCGGTACGAGTAGTGCTCCGGCAGGAAGTGGCTGATGGCCAGTTCGACGAGCCGACCGGCGACCGTCTGGTAGACGCGGTCGACGCGCAGCAGGGCGCGGCCGGGCTCGCAGCCCAAATGCTCGGCGATCTCCGGGGAGGCCTCGGCGACGGTGATGCTCTGCTCGGCCTCGGCGATCGGTTCGGGCAGCCGCTGGTCGAGCAGGCCGATGACGGTGAAGGCGTTCGGTGTGCCCGGCAGCGTCAACTCGTCGACGGTCTCCAGCAGTCGGCCGACGGCGGGCGGCAGCCAGACCGACGTGTGGCAGAACGCGACGTCCTCGTGCAGCCGTAGAAAAGCCAGCTTGTGCACCCGGTCCGTGTTCAGGCCCAGTCGCCCGGCCGCGTCGACGTCGACGCGTCGGTGCAGGGGCGTGACGACGTCCATACGGGTGTCGAGGGACAGGCCCATCAGGTCGTCCACCGAGCCGAACTGCCGCAGATACTGCTCCTCGCGGGGAGTGGCGAACGTGCCGCGCCCCGGCACCCGGTAGACCAGTCCCTCGGCCACGAGGTCCTGGAACGCCCGGCGTACGGTCTGCCGGCTCACACCGTAGGTCTCGGCCAGCTCCGCCTCGGTGGGCAGCCGGACACCGTCCGGGTAGTCGTGCCGCAGGATCGCCGCCCGCAACTCTTTCCCGAGCCGCGAGTACGTGCTCTCCCTCTGCGCTTGCTCAGCCATCGAGACCGCCCCTCGCCACCAGCTGCGCGGCGATCACGTTCCGTTGGATCTCGTTCGTGCCCTCGCCGACGATCATCAGGGGTGCGTCGCGGAAGTACCGCTCCACGTCGAACTCCGTCGAGTAGCCGTAACCGCCGTGGATCCGCACGGCGTTGAGCGCGATCTCCATCGCGGTCTCCGACGCGAACAGCTTGGCCATGCCCGCCTCCATGTCGACCCGGCGCCCGGCGTCGGCCTCCCGGGCCGCATGCAGCGTCAGTTGGCGGGCTGCCGTGAGCTTGGTCGCCATGTCGGCGAGGTAGTTGCCGATGGACTGGTGGCGCCAGATGGGTTTGCCGAACGACTCCCGTTCCTGGGCGTAGCGCAGCGAGTCCTCCAGGGCCGCCCGCCCCACGCCGAGGGCACGGGCGGCGACCTGGAGCCGCCCGGTCTCCAGCCCCTTCATCATCTGGGCGAAGCCGTGGCCCTCCTCGCCGCCCAGCAGGGCGTCGGCCGGAACGCGGTAGTCCTCGAAGGACAACTCGCAGCTCTCTACGCCCTTGTAGCCCAGCTTGGGCAGATCGCGGGAGACGACGAGGCCCGGTCCGTGCTCGGCGAGCAGGACCGAGATGCCCGTATGGCGGGGGGCGGCGGCCGGGTCGGTCTTGCACAGCAGCGCGATCAGGCCGGCGCGGCGGGAGTTGGTGATCCAGGTCTTCGCCCCGTTGACGACGTACTCCCCGCCCTCGCGTCGGGCGACGGTCGTCATCGCCTGGAGGTCCGAGCCGCCGCCCGGCTCGGTGAGCGCCATCGTGGCGCGCACCGCCCCGGTCGCCAGCCTCGGCAGATACCGCTGCTTCTGCTCCTGCGTGCCGTACAGCACCAGGAGTCTGGAGACGACGGTGTGCCCGCCCATCGCTCCGGCCAGGCTCATCCAGCCGCGCGCGAGTTCCTCGGTGACGAGTACGAAGCACGGTGTGGAGACCGGGTTGCCGCCGTACTCCTCCGGGACGGCCAGGCCGTAGATGCCGAGTTCCTTCATCCGCTCGATCAGGTGCTCGGGATAGGTGTCGGCGTGCTCCAGCTGCTGGACGACGGGCCTGACGTCCTTGTCGACGAACTCCCGCACGGTCCGGACGACGAGGCGTTCGTCGTCGGAGAGGATGTCCAGGACGCTCATGGGGCGCAACTCCACATCGTCGGGGGTCAGATGACGGCGTCGGCGCGCAGCGCCCGGATGTCGTCGGGGGTGAGGCCGAGGCCGGTGAGGATCGTGTCCGTGTGCTCGCCCACGGCCGGCACGGGATCCATACGTGCCGGGATGCCCGCGAGGTCGGCCGGCGGGAGCAGCGCCTGCACCGTCGCGCCGGGCACGGCCACCTCGCGCCAGCGCCCGCGGGCGGCCAGCACCGGATGGTCCAGGAACGCGGCGACGTCGTTGACCCCGGCGCAGGCGATGCCGATCTCCTCCAGGTCCTTGAGGATCTCCTCGGCGTCGGAGCGGGCGCAGCGCTCGGCGACGATCGCGTTGACCTGGTCGCGGTGCGCGACGCGGTCGGAGCCCGTCGCGAAGCGGGGATCATCCGTCAAGGCGGGCTGTCCGAGGAAGTCCGCGCACAGGGCGACCCACTCGCGCTCGTTCTGGATGGAGAACAGCACCTGCTTGCCGTCGGCCGTCGTGAAGGCGCCGTACGGTGCGATGGTGGCGTGCTGGGTGCCGAGCCGGGCGGGCTGACTGCCGCCGTAGCGCGTGTAGTTCGCGGGCTGGCCCATCCACTCCGCCAGCGCCTCGAACAGGGACACCTCCACCGGGTGCGTCCGGCCGGTGGTGGCCCGGGTGTACAGGGCGGTGAGGACGCCCGTGTAGGCGTACATCCCGGCGGCGATGTCGGCGACGGAGATCCCGACACGCGCGGTCTCGTCCGCGGTTCCGGTGAGTGAGACCAGGCCGGTCTGGCACTGCACCAGCAGGTCGTACGACTTGCGGTCGGCCCATGGCCCGCTGGTGCCGTAGCCGGAGATCGTGCACGGGATCAGCCGCGGGTAGCGGTCCGCGAGCACATCCACGCCGAGGCCCAGCCTGTCCGCGGCGCCCGGCGCGAGATTCTGTACGAACACGTCGGCGTCGTCGAGGAGTTGGTGCAGGATCTCCATGCCCCGCGGGTCCTTCAGGTCCAGCGTGAGGGACTCCTTGGAGCGGTTGAGCCAGACGAAATAGCTGGAGTGGCCGTGCACCGTCGTGTCGTAACGGCGCGCGAAGTCGCCCTCGCCCGGTCGCTCCACCTTGATGACCCGGGCGCCGAGATCGGCGAGCTGCCGGGTGGCATAGGGAGCGGCCACGGCCTGCTCCAGGCTGACCACCGTGATGCCCGACAGGGGAAGCTGGTGCACCGTCATGTCTCCTGGCCCTCGTAGGGGTTGTAGGGGAAGTGCTTGCGCAGCAGGTCGGCCGCGCCCGTCCACGTCAGCCCGTCCAGCAGCGCCGGTACGTCCGGACCGCACGCGGCGGCCTTGGCCCGCAGGTCGGCCTCGGACGGCGGAAGCCCGGGGGCACCGGGCGGCAGCGCCAGCTCGGTGTGCACCTCGCTGCCGTCGGCGAGGCCGATGCGCAGGGAGACCCGGCCGTCGAGGAGGGAGCCGGTCCCGCCCGGCCGCAGGTCGGCGTGGACGCGGTCGACGAGTGTCTCCGCCGCCGGACGCCGCACCGCGTCGTCCGTGAAGCTGTCGAAGCCCGGATAGTCGTCGAGGAGGGCCGCGGCCACCGCGTACGGCAGGGAGAACTTGCCTTCCAGGCCGGTCCGCGGGCGGTCGTGGATGAGCGGGTGGACGGTTCCCGCCGGGGTGGTCACGGTGACGGCGGTGACCTCACCGCGCACCCGCTTGCGCACCTCGCGCAGGGCGGCGATGGGCCGCTGCATGGCATAGCAGCAGGGGAAGAGCTTGACGGCCAGGCCTCCGGGGACGGCCGGGGCCGTGGGGAAGTCCGCGGCAGGCTTGCCGCCGACCCGCTCCAGCCAGGCCTCCAGGACCCGTGGATCGGCGGTGGCGCCCGCCCGCGCCAGCCGTGCCGCCCGTACGCCCGCCTCGGCCGCGAACCCGACCTGCAGCGCCTTGCCGTGCGTCCCGAAGGCCTCCTGCCCGCCGCCGGCGGCGGGCACCGCGAGCGCCATCGCGGTGGCGAGCCCCCTCACGTCCAGGCCGAGGGCGAGCCCGGCCGCGACCGCGGCGGCCGGGGCCCCCGCGGTGCAGGTCGCGTGCCAGCCCGCCGCGTAGTGGCCCCAGCCGAGCATCGCCCCGAGCCGCGCCATGACTCCCGCACCGGCGAGATACGCGCGCGCGTCACCGCCGGCTGCGAGCACCGCCGGGACGGTGACCACGGAGATGTGGGTGGTGGTGTCGGTGTGCAGATCGTCGAAGTCGAGCACGTGCGCCATGGCCGCCCAGCGCGCCGCGTCCGGCAGCGGAGCGGTGACGCCGCGCAGGGGATGCGCACGGGCGGCCAGCGCGACGGCCACGGTGTCGGCCAAAGCCCGCTCGGCGAGCGCCAGGTCGTCCGGCGTCGCGCGGTACGCGTGGGCCCACCGGGCAAGGGCGCGGGCGACGGTCAACGGACCCCCCGGGGATTGGGTACCTGCCTCTCCTCGGATTTGTACGGCCAAATCCGAGACCCTGTCAACGCCGCCTTCGACGCCATGACCTGTGTCTCAGTGCACTCTCTTGACGGGGCGGGGCAGAAATCCGTCCCATGGCGGGACTTTGTACACAGCAATGCGGATCGCCGGGGCGGACAGGCATGGCGTCATCGGTGCGCCCCGTTCCGCCTCCCCGCGTCAGGGGCGCCCAGCCGCTCGCCCGACCCGGCCCACTCGGGTCCCCCGTCCCCCGGAGGCGTCCCATGGCAGACATCCTGGGCAGCGAGCGTGGCGGCCGCCTCCCGTAGCGCGGGCAGGCGGCGCGCAGGGTGCCGGCGCGCCCTCCCGACACGTGCATGCGTGCAGCTCAGGAAGGGCGCGGCGGGATCCGTGACTCAGATGTCCCGGCTCGGATCGCACAGCACCATGACCGCGCGGGCGACCAGTTCGCCCGCGCCGCCGAGTTCCTTCCGGTAGCGGCCCGTTATCCCTCGTACCGTCTCGGCGAAGACCGGGTCGGCGGCGCGGGCGCGGGCCGGGGGCGGGAGTTCCTGGGCCATCGCGCGGCGGCGTGCGAGGAGCGCGATGATCTCGTCGTCGAGGCGCTCGAGCTGGTCGAGTGACGGGTCCGTCGTAAGGCCGGCCGCGTGGTTCGTCATCAGAAGGGGTCTCCGTTTCGCCGGCGGAAGCCGGATCGCGGCTCCCGTCCGTCCTCATCGCAGTTGGTCCTTCATCACCTTGCCCGCGGCGATGAGCGGCAACTCCTCACGGGGCCCGACGGATCGGGGCACCTTGAACGGGTGCCCTCCGTGCGGGTCAGGCTGCTTCCTCGACGCTCGGCTGTGCCGTCTCCGAGGGGCCCGCGATACGGCGGGGCAGCAGCAGCGGGGTGGCCAGGACAAGGACACCGGCGACGGCGATCGCCGCGCGGGGGCCGGTCAGGCCGGCCAGCAGGCCCCACAGCGCGGTCATCGCGGCGGTCGTCGCCTTGTTGGTGACCGACCAGGCGGAGAGCGTGCGCGCCACCCGGCCCGGGTCCGTCTGCCGTAGCCGAATGGTGGAGTACACCGGGTTGAAGACGGCACAGGACACGATCACCCCCAGCTCCACGACCATCACCAGCACCAGCCCCGCCGTGCCGGGCCCGACGAAGGCGAGGCCGATCGGCCAGCACGCGCGCAGCGTCCCCGCGACGAGCAGCACCCGGCGCTCTCCGAACCGCGGCACGAGCCGGCGGGCCAGCCGTGAGCCGATCAGGCCGCCGACGCTGGGTACGGAGAAGGCCAGGCCGTACTGCCAGGCCGCGAAGCCGAGATCGCCGACCATCAGCACGGCGAGCAGCGGAAGCGACACCATGATCAGGGCGTTGTACAGCACCGTGTTGAAGAACAGCGGTCGCAGCGTCGGATGGGCGAGGATGTAGCGCCATCCTTCGAGAAGGCTTCCGCCCGGCGCCTGCCCGGGGCCCGGCTCCGGCCGTACGGGATGCGTCTCGGTCCCGCCGATCGCGCGGATCCCGACGGCCGACAGCAGGAAGCTCACCGCATTGGCCACCACGGTCATCACCGGTCCGAAGACGCCCATCGCGGCCCCGCCCAGGGGTGGCCCCAGGATGGTCGCGGTCCACTGGGTCGCCTCGAACCGCGCGTTCGCGGCGAGCAGGTCCTCCGGCGGCAACAGCGATTTGACGAAGGCCCCGCTTGCCGCGGTGAAGCTGATGTCGGCCGCTCCGACGACGACCGACACAACCAGAAGTTGTACGAAGCTGAGCGCGTCGAGCGCGAACGCGACCGGAACGGTCAGCAACACCCCACACCGGACCAGGTCCATGGACATCATCACGGGCCGCTTGCATCGGAACTCCATCCAGGGTCCGAGCGGTACCGCCACCGCCGCCCCCACCGCGAGCCCGGCGGCCGACAGCACCGCCACCTCGGTCGCCCCGGCATGCAGCACGATCACCGCTATCAGCGAGAACGCGTCGAAGGCGAGCCATGTCCCGATCGCGCTGACGGTGTACGCCCCCCACAGCCATCCGAACTGCCGCCCCAACGCCTGCCCGCCCCGCATGCCGGCCTCCCCGTCTCGCCCGAATCCCGACCGGCGACATCAAAGCCGGTCGCACGGCGCGGGGCAAACAACCGACGCGCCGGTCGCCCGACAACCGGGAGTTGTGGCCCGGCCGTCATCCGGACGTTGTAGAAAAGGGCGCGTGGACATCGACGCAGTGCGCACCTTCGTGGCCGTCGCGGACGCCGGACAGTTCCGGGAAGCCGCCCTCGGCCTGGACGTCACCCAGCAGGCCGTCTCCAAGCGGGTCGCCGCGCTGGAGAAGGACCTCGGTGCGCGGCTGTTCACCCGCACTGCGCGCGGCGCCCAGCTCACCGTCGACGGCCAGGTCTTCCTGCCCCACGCCCGTGAACTCCTGCGGGCCGAGGAGCGCGCCGCTGCCTCCGTGCGGCCCGGCCGCCGGGCCCTGCGCGTCGACGTGATCGGCCGCAGGCTCGCCCCGGCAGACCTGGTCCGGGACTTCCACCGCGCCCACCCGGACACGGCCCTCGACGTCGTGACGCTCTTCGACGCCGACGCGGCGATCTCCGCGGTGCGCTCCGGCACCATCGACGCGTCCTTCCGCGCCCTCACCCTCCCGGCGCGGCAGCTGCCCGAGGGCATCGAGGCAGCGCGCGTCCACGACGAGCCCCTCGAACTCCTCACCGGCCCCCGGCACGCGCTCGCCTCGGCACGTTCCGTCACCCCGGCGCAGCTGGCCGGGCACCGGATCTGGATGCCGGGCAACGTCGCCGGCACCGAATGGGCCGCCTTCTACGACGACCTGGCCGCGGCCTTCGGCTTCACCATCGAGGTCACCGGTCCGGACTTCGGCACCGAACCGCTCCTCGACACCATCGCCGACTCCCCGCTGCTCGCGACCTTCGTCGGCGTACAGACCCGGATGGTCTGGCCGGCCGACCACGACCTGCGCCGCATCCCGGTCCGCGACCCCACGCCCGTCTACCCGCACTCGCTGGTCTGGCGCGCCGACAACCCGCATCCCGCGCTGGCTTCACTCCGCGCCCACCTCGGCACGGCCCGGCGGGACGCGGGCACCTGGACCCCGAAATGGGCCCAGTGACGACCCGAACCGGCCGCGTCCGGCGGCCGGTTGAGGGTGTCCGCGTCGGGACCGGTGCGCAGACCGGGGTCCGGGCGGCGATCAGGCGTGACGGGCTTCGGGATCAGCGCGTTGGGTGCAGTCCGCTCTGGTTGACGGTCTGCGCCAGGGCGCTGCCCTCCGACAGCCGGCGCAGATGGACGGGCTGGTTGGCGGCGCTCACCCCGGCGGGGATCAGTGCCGTGCGGCCGGGACGTGCTCCGCGGGTGCGGACGCGGCCACGACACGGCCGGCCGGACGGGTGCGGCGGTCGAGGAAGGCCGCCAGGAAGGACAGGAGCAGTGCGCTGCCGGCCAGCAGGGCGCCGACCCAGTTCGGCGCCGTGTAGCCGAGCCCGGCCGAGATGACGAGACCGCCGAGCCAGGCGGACAGCGCGTTGCCGAGGTTGAAGGCACCGATGTTGGCGGCGGAGGCCAGCGTCGGGGCGGCCGAGGCCTGGTCGAGCACCCACTTCTGCAGCGGGGGCACGGAGGCGAAGCCCAGCGCACCGATCAGCGTCAGGGTGAGCGCGGCGAGGACCTTGTTGTGGGCGGTCGCCGTGAACAGCAGCAGCGCCAGGGACAGTGCACCGAGCGCGGTGAACAGCATGGGCATGAGGGCACGGTCGGCGAACCGGCCGCCCACCAGGTTCCCCAGGAACATCCCGGCCCCGAACAGCACCAGCAGCCAGGTCACCGCACCGGCCGAGTAACCGGCGACCTCGGTCATCATCGGTGTGATGTAGGTGATCGCGGCGAACACCCCGCCGAAGCCGAGGACCGTCATCGCCATCGCGATCCACACCTGCACGTTGCGGAAGGCGGCGAACTCGGTACGAATGGTGCCGGACTGCGGGCGGCCCTGCTCGGGCACCAGCTTCGCCACTCCGACGAGGCCCGCGATGCCGAGCGCGGCGACAGCGGTGAAGGTGACCCGCCATCCGGCGGCCTGGCCGATGTACGTGCCCAGCGGGACCCCCACCACGTTGGCGACGGTCAGGCCCGTGAACATCAGGGAGATCGCGGACGCCTTCTTCTCCGGCGCGACCAGACCGGCCGCGACCACGGAGCCGATGCCGAAGAACGCGCCGTGCGCGAGAGAGGCGATCACCCGGCCCGCGAGCATGACGCCGAAGGTGGGGGCGAACGCGGACAGGGTGTTGCCCACCACGAACAGACCCATGAGGAACATCAGCATCTTCTTGCGGGAGACCTTGGTGCCCAGCACCGTCAGCAGGGGTGCGCCGAAGACCACGCCCAGGGCGTAGCCGGAGACGAGCCAGCCCGCGGTGGGGATGGAGACGCCGAAGTCACCCGCGACCTCGGGCAGCACGCCCATGATCACGAATTCCGTGGTGCCGATCCCGAAGGCCCCGATGGCCAGGGCCAGGAGGGCGAGAGGCATGGGAAGTACCTTCCAGGCGATTGCGTGTAACGCTTACGAGCGTCGACAATAGTTGCAGACGCGCTATAAATGCAACCGCATCGAATGGCTGGGGCGGGTAGCGGGTGTATGCAAGTATTCGGGCAAGTGAAAACCCCCGGAGCGACGACTGCGGGGGTCTCGGTGCGTCAGGCAGGGACGCGAAGCGTCTCGACGGCTTCGACCAGCGGGGCGAGCTCCGGGCTCCGGGCGGCCTCGTCCAGGGCCTCGCGCAGGGCCGCCTCGTTGGTCGGACGGGCCTCCTCCAGGAGGGCGAGGCCGGCCTCGGTGACGTTGGTGTAGATACCGCGCCGGTCGGTGGGGCACAGGTACCGGGTCAGCAGCCCGCGGTCCTCCAGGCGTGTGACCAGCCGGGTCGTGGCGCTCTGGCTGAGGACAACCGCGTCGGCCACCTGCTTCATCTGCAGGTGCCCGCCCTCCCCGTCGTGCTGGCGGCTCAGCACGTCCAGCAGGGAGTACTCGCGCACGCTCAGATCGTGTCCGGCCTGCAGCGCGCGCTCGATGTGGGCCTCGATCCTGCCGTGCAGCAGCGACAGGGCGGACCAGCTCGAGGCGAGCGCGGTGAGCGCCGGATCCGTCGCGGTCATGGGCTGGGTCCTCCGTCCCGAGTGCCTGCGGTCCAGGATAGGACATCTGTGAAATTGTCGGCGAGGGATGGTATGGCGCGTATGCAAGTGGTGTCGGGTCGCGGCCGCGGGCATCAGCCTGGTACACCCATGGCATGGCAGACGAGCAATCCGGTCGTTTCACCGCGGGGCAGACGGCGCTCGTCGTGCCCGTACCCGAGGCGGAAGCGGTGGTCCGGCTCTGGCGGGACCGCTTCGACCCGGCGGCCCGAGCCGGTGTCCCGGCCCATGTCACCGTGGTCTTCCCCTTCCTGCCCGCCTCCCTCGTCGGCGCCGGGACCTGCGCCACCCTCGACGAGATCGTCGGGCGCCACCGCTCCTTCGAGGTGCGGTTCGAGAAATCCGGGCGTTTTCCCGGGTTGGTCCACCTCGAGCCCACCCCCGCCGCTCCGTTCCGCAGGCTCACGGAGGCGGTTGTCGAGCGCTGGCCGGAAGCCCCGCCGTACGGCGGGAAGTGCGAGCCCCACCCGCATCTGACGGTCGCCCAGGGCCAGGACGAGGCCGTGTTGGACGAGATCGAGGCCGGTCTGCGCGCCGCCCTCCCCTTCACGGCCCGCGTCCCCACGGTCGACCTCGTGGCCTACGACGGCACCGACTGGCTGCACCGGGCGTCCTTCGCCCTCCGGTAGCCGTCCGGACCCCCGCCGTCGTCGCCCGAAACCGCTTGGCCGCCGCAACGGCCCCGCCGGTATCGTCCGGACTTCCGCCCGCCGCACCGGCGGCCGATCCCTCCGGAAAGCGAACGCCATGACCAGCCCACGACCGACGACGACCCTGTGGCGACCGACCGGCCCCAAGGAGCTGGACCTGGTCCGTGAGCTGGAGTGGCGCGCCTGGCCGCCGCGGCTGCCCGAGCAGCCGATCTTCTACCCGGTGCTGAACGAGGACTACGCCGTCAAGATCGCGCGGGACTGGAACGTCAAGCACGACGGTGCCGGCTTCGTCACCCGCTTCGAGGTCGACACGGAGTTCCTGAGCCGGTACCCCGTGCGGCAGGCCGGAGGCGAGACCATCCTCGAGCTGTGGGTGCCCGCCGAGGAGCTCGACGAGTTCAACGCCCACATCCACGGCGAGATCCAGGTGGTCCACGAGTTCCGGTGAACCGCACGCGCCGAAGGGCTAAGGCCGCCGCGCCAAGTGCCGCATCGTCAGCGCCAGTTGCAGCCTGAGCCGGCCCTGCGGGGTGCGCAGCGGCCAGCCGAGCAGGTGCTCGGCCTGGGTCAGGCGGTCCTGGAGCGTGGAGTGGTGCACGTTGATCTCGGCGGCCGCCGCGCGCTGGCTCGCCGTGGCGGCCACCGCGTGCAGCGTGGCCAGCAGCCCGGGCAGTGCGCGCGCCGCCGCATCCAGGGCCCGCACATCGGGCGGCGGCTCGGCGCCCGGCACGACGAGATCCGCGAGCAGCGCGATGCCGCCCAGCTCGTCGGCGTACACCACTCGCGGGCCGGGATCCCGTGCCGTGCCGTCGGCCGTGAACCGCAGGGCCGTGCGGGCCGCCACCCATGAGCCCGGCAGATCGAGCACCGGGACGGCGGGCCCCACACCCAGGCGACCGGCGGGCAAGTCGGCGTCGCCGGGTCGGGCACCCGCCCGGACCGCCAGGATGCGGGGCGGGCCGTCGCCGGGGGCGAGGGCGCGGATCCGTACGGCCGGGTCGGCGGGGTCGATGCCGAGACGGCGGGCCGCGTGCAGCCGGGCCGGTTCGGGCACCGTGACGTCGAGCAGTGTCTCGATCAGAGCCGGGTCGTCGGCGGGGGAGGCCGGGGCGCGGCCCCGGGTGCGCTCCAGCACCAGCCGTATCGCACCGGCGGCACGCTCCAGGATCACCGCGTCGACCACGCTCGGTCCGGTTCCCGCCCGCTCCAGCCACAGGGCCGGGGCGCCGCCGGGCTCCAGTGCCGCGCACGGCCAGTCCGGCTCCGGCGGCGCTTCGGTGTCCCTGCG
Source organism: Streptomyces sp. NPDC001137 (assembly GCF_040298885.1). Lineage (NCBI taxonomy): Bacteria > Bacillati > Actinomycetota > Actinomycetes > Kitasatosporales > Streptomycetaceae > Streptomyces > Streptomyces sp. NPDC001137. Next base: position 57,952 of record NZ_JBEPBA010000003.1, on the reverse strand, counting down.
GGTGCCGTCGGGCTCGACCCGCACCCGCACGTGCCGGCCGGCATCGACGAGCCGCGCCGGACATCCGGCCAGCACGGCCGCCCCGCGCACCAGCCCCTCCAGACCGGCCCTGGTCTCGGCCAGCCGGTCGAAGTAGGCGATGACCCGGACGGCGGCACCGGCATCGGGATCCAGCGCGGTCAGGCGCCCGGCCAGCTCTTTCATACGGGCCATCATGCGCCATGGCGCACGCGATGAGGAGCGCCGACTGCGCCGCTGTGCCCTCGTACCTCCGTCGGCGATGGCCCGTGCATCGTTCGAGGAGACTCCGGTGGCCGGTCCTGGTCCGCCCGGTCGACACGACCGTCGTCCCGGACGTGCCCGTCGCCCCCGGCCAACTCGCCCGGCTCCTCGGAGCCACCTGGGCGGCTCTGCCGTACGAGACCGCCACGCGAGGTCTTGCCTCCAGCACCGCACTCGCCGGCACGGTCGCGGTGGTGCGCGAGGCCGGCCTCGTCAGCAGCGGCCGGGACGGCAAGTCACAGCATCGCTCTCCTGACCGCCGCCCGGCCCGTTACCGAGCCAGCAGTCGCCGCAGCCAGTCCAGCTGTGCCGCGCGGGCCGCCTGGGACAGGGTCGCCTGCGGGGCGAAGCCGTCGAAGCCGTGGAAGCCGCCCGGCCACACATGCAGCTCGGCCGACCCGCCGGCCTGCCAGATCCGCGAGGCGTAGGCCACGGTTTCGTCGCGGAAGGTCTCCGCGGAACCGACGTCCAGGAAGGCCGGGGGCAGACCGGACAGGTCCTCGGCGCGGGCGGGCGCGGCGTACGAGGGCACGTCCGCGCCGCCGCGCTCCTCGCCCAGCAGTGCCGTCCAGCCGGTCTCGTTGGCCGTGCGGTCCCAGACGCCGAGGCCCGCCATCTGGTACGTGGACGGGCTGTCGTTGCGGTCGTCCAGCATCGGGCACATCAGCATCTGGCCCAGCGGTCGCGGGCCCTTGCGGTCCCGGGCGAGCAGGGCCAGCGCCGCGCTCAGCCCGCCGCCCGCGCTGGCACCCGCGATCACGATCCGCTCCGGGTCGGCATCGAGCTCTGCGGCATGCTCCGCCGTCCACAGCAGACCGGCGTACACGTCGTCGATCTGCGCCGGATACGCATGCTCCGGAGCCAGCCGGTACTCCACCGACACCACGACCGCGTCCAGCTGCCGCGCCCACTCCAGGGCCACGTCCACACCCACCCGGTTGTTGCCGATGATCAGGCCGCCGCCGTGGACGTGGTAGACGACGGGCCGCGGACCAGCGGCCGGCGGGCCGGCGGGGCGGCAGATCAGCAGGGAGATGTCGGGCGCGTTCTCGGGACCGGGCACGGTGCGGTCCTCGACCTCGAAGAAGCCGCCCGCGGTCAGGTCGAGCTGGGCGAGCATCTCGATGCCCGGTCCCTGGCGCACCAGGTCGATCTCGTCGAGGGTGAGACCGGGTCGCACCAGATCCTTGATCAGCTCGAGTGCTGCGGCAAGTTCGGGATCGAACGGGGGCGGGACCAGGGTCATGACTGTCTCCTCTTGCATGGCGCGGTGGCTCTGGCGACATGATTCACGCGCCGGCCGTCATGCGGACCGCCGCCGTCCGGCGGAACCTGCCCGCCGAACGGCGGGTGGCCGCGCGATACCTGCTCCCGTCCGGCTGCTGAGGGTCGTCACCCTGTGCGCGCTCGTCGCCGTCGACTTCTTCGTCGGACGCGAGCCGCATGACGTTTCCCTCATGAGTCGCAGGCGGCGCCCTGAAGGGATGCGGGACCGTCTTGACTTCGAGAGCACTCGAAGTCCTAGCGTCACCAGGGACGACAACGGCCCGGGCGGACGGAGACGGTCATGCGGGTGGGCGTACACATCAACCGGTTCAACCACAGCGGCGGCGGGCCCGCCCTCGGCGCGGAACTCGCCGCGACGGGCGCCGCGGCCGAGGCAGCCGGCATCAGCCGGCTGTCGGTCATGGACCACTACTTCCAGATGGAGTTCAACGGCGGCGCCGAGGACCCCATGCTGGAGGCCTACACGACCCTCGGCTATCTCGCCGGCCACACCTCCACGGTGCAACTGGGTGCGCTGGTGACCGGCGTGACCTACCGGCACCCCGGACTGCTCGCCAAGATCGCCACCACGCTGGACGTCCTGTCCGGCGGTCGCGCCACCCTCGGTATCGGCGCGGCCTGGTACGACCGCGAGCACGAGGGCCTCGGCGTCCCCTTCCCGCCACTCGCCGAGCGCTTCGAACGGCTGGAGGAGACCCTCCGGATCTGTCTGCAGATGTGGGACCCGCAGACGAACGGCGCCTTCGGGGGCAAGCACTACAAACTGGCCGAGACCCTGTGCGTCCCGGCACCGGTCAGCAGCCCCCACCCCGAGATCATGATCGGCGGCGGGGGCGAGAAGAAGACGCTGCGCCTGGTCGCCCGGTACGGCGACGCCTGCAACCTGTTCGCGACCTCGCCGGAGGAGGTCCGCCACAAGCTGGACGTGCTGCGCGGGCACTGTGACGCCGAGGGGCGCGACTACGACCGGATCAGCAAGACGGTCGCCTACATGGGCGAGTCGGCCACAGCAGGAGACCTCGACACCTTCACGCGGGACATCTCCGGCTACACCAAGCTGGGCCTGGACACCGTGATCCTGGTGCCGCGTCTCGGGGAAACCGCGGCGTGGATCGAGAGCTTCGCGGCCCCGGCCGTTCAGCGGCTGGCCGGGCTGGAGTGAGGCTCCGCGGGGCCGCTGCGCGAGACGACGCGCACCCCGCAGCCGTCGACCACCCGGACCTGCAGCGAGCCGCAGCCGCAACGGGTCCACTCCGTGCGGCCCGCCGCGGTGCTGTGCCTCGACACCACCTGGAAGGGCTCGGCGCCGTCCGGCCAACCGCAGTGCGGGCAGGCGGTGCCGGTCGTGCTGATCATGGCAACTCCTCGGTACGTCCTGACTGGTGGGCCGTCGCGACACACCCAGAGTGCAGCCCGGCATCCGTACACGTCCAGGTTGACTTTGTGGACCCGACCTTGAAGCCTGGGCTTCATGATTGACCTGCGCCGACTGCACGTCCTGCGGGCGGTGGCCCATTACGGCACGGTCACCGCGGCCGCCCGCGCCCTGCACTTCACCACGTCCGCGGCCTCCCAGCAGATCCGCCAGCTCGCCCGCGACCTCGGCGTCGACCTCCTGGAACCGCAGGGCCGCGGGGTGCGGCTCACCCCCGCCGCCGAGAGCCTGCTCGCGCACGCGGACGCGATCCAGGCCCGCTGGGAACAGGCCGAACTCGATCTGCGCGCCGAACACACCCCCGCCGGGCCGCTGCGTGTCAGCGGGTTCCCGGTGGCCGTCTCGGTGCTGCTGGCCCCCATGGCGGTCCGGCTGCACGAGCGCCATCCCCGGCTGTCCGTGCGCATCCAGGAGGCCGTCGTCCCCGGCAGCTTCGACCTGCTCTTCGAGGGGGAGACCGACCTCGCCGTCGTCGAGGCCACCCCGCACAACCCGCCCCTGAGCGACGCCCGCTTCGACCAGGAGCCGCTCCTGGACGACCCGTTCGACCTCGTCGTCCCCGAGGACCACCCGCTGGCCGGGCGGGAGCGCGTCGACCTGTCCGAGGCGGCGCACGAGGACTGGATCGCCCCGGTCGCGGACAGCCCCTGCCGCCCGCACGTGCTGTCCGCCTGCGGCGAGGCGGGGTTCAGCCCGGACATCGTCCACCACGCGCTGGACTGGAACGTCACGGCCCACCTGGTCGCGAGCCGCCTCGGTGTCGCGCTGGTCCCGCGGCTGGCCCAGCTCACCCAGCACCTGCCGATCACCCGCGTGCGCTGCACCGGCAACCCGCACCGCAAGCTGCTCACCTGCACCCGCCGGGGCGCCCGGGAACGGCCCGCGGTCGCGGCCGCACTGCGGGAACTGCGCGAACTGGCGCCGACGGCGGTGGCCTGACACCCGGACCAGGCACACAAAGGGGCCGGAGCTGATCGGCTCCGGCCCCTCAGATTCTGCTGCGGCCTCGTCCGCTCAGGCGGCAGCGGCCTCGTCCGCGTGGCCGTGGAGGCGGGCGATGACCTCGGTCAGCTGCGCGGCGACCTCGGCGTCGTCGGCCGGGTGGGTCTCGGCGAAGCGGACCACGGAGCCGGGGATGGAGAGCTTGACGTCCTCCAGCACCTTGCCGCCTGCGATGCCCACGGCCTTGCGGGTCTCGTCCTGCGCCCACACGCCGCCGAACTGGCCGAAGGCGGTGCCGACCACGGCGACCGGCTTGCCGCCGAAGGCGCCGGCGCCGTAGGGGCGGGACAGCCAGTCGATGGCGTTCTTCAGGACGGCCGGGATGGTGCCGTTGTACTCGGGGGAGAAGAGCAGGAACGCGTCGGCGGCCTGCGCGGCCTCGCGCAGCTTCGTGGCGGCGGCCGGGACGCTGCCCTCGACGTCGAGGTCCTCGTTGTAGAAGGGGATCTCGGCCAGGCCCTCGAACAGCACGACGTCCGCGCCCTCGGGGGCCAGCTTGACGGCTGCTTCGGCGAGCTGACGGTTGTGCGAACCGGCGCGAAGGCTGCCGACGAGCGCAAGGATGCGAACAGACATGGGTTACTCCAGGGGGTGCTGAAACATTGCCGTTACGATCCGGACCGAGGTCCGTTTATCGTTGTAGCACCCTAACCGGACCCCGGTCCAGTTTTGTTCCCGATGCTTTACGCTGTCTTCATGTCCGCCACGCTGCCGCCCTTCCCGAGGCCTCAAGAGCCCGCCGGCGAGCCTGAGTTGCTCCAGCTCAGCTCCGCCGAGGACGAGCCGTGCCTGCGCGCCGACGCCGCCCGCAACCGGGCCCGGCTGCTGGAGGCGGCCACCCGGCTGATCGCGGAGCACGGGGCTGCCGGGGTCACGATGGAGGCGGTCGCCGCTGCGGCCAACGTGGGCAAGGGGACCGTCTTCCGCCGCTTCGGAGACCGCACCGGGCTGCTGACGGCGCTGCTGGACCATTCGTCGAGGAAGCTGCAGGCCGACTTCCTCGGCGGGCCGCCGCCGCTGGGCCCCGGGGCACCGGCGATCGAGCGGCTGCGGGCGTTCGGGGTGGCGGTGCTCTATCGCTCGGTCGAGCAGCTCGACCTGCAACTGGCCGCCCAGCCGGAGCCCATGCGCCGCTTCGCCCACCCCTCGCTCCGGGCGCTGCACACCCACGTCACGATGCTGCTGCGGCAGATGGCCCCGGACGCCGACTGCGAACTCCTCGCCCAGACCCTGATGGGCTATCTCGACCCGGCCCTGATCCACCATCTGACCAAGCAGTGCGGCATGCCGATGGAGCGCCTGGAGAAGGGCTGGATCGACCTGGTCGACCGCGTCACCCACGGCCGACCGCCCTGCTGAACCCCGCGCGGACACGGTCGCCGGCGCCCCGCCTGTGGCCTCGGCCACAGGTTCTGCAAAGATGCCGTACGTCATGGTGCAGATACCGAAAACGCCCGCGTCCTCGTCGCCCGCACCGCGCTCCGTGCCCACGAGCGCCGATGTGGCCCGCCTGGCCGGCGTCTCGCGCGCGACCGTCTCCTACGTCCTGAACAACGCCAGCGCCGTACGGATCAGTGAGCCCACGCGCCGCCGTGTCCACGAGGCGGCCAAGGAACTCGGGTACGTCCCGCACGCGGCCGCCCGCAGCCTGCGCGCCGGGCACAGCCGCATGGTCCTGATGCCCGCGCCCAGCTTCCCGGTCGGCCCCCTCTACAGCCAGTTCATCAGCGAGCTGCAGTGGGCGCTGGGCCGTCTCGACTACACGGTCGTGCAGTACGGCTCCGTCGGCGTGCACGGCGACGAGGCCGCCCGTGCCTGGGCCGAGCTGCGCCCGGTCGCGGTCCTGGTGCCCGGCCCCGGCTCCCTCACCCCGCAGGGCGTGACCGTGCTCAAGCGCTCCGGCGCCCGGGCCGTCGTCACCCTCGGCCCCGACTCCGTCGACGGCGCCCACGCCCTGCTGATGGACCACGAGGCCGTCGGCCACTGCGCCGGCAGCCATCTCTTCGACCGCGGCCGGCGCCGCATCGGCGTCGTCGTACCCGAGGAGGACGGCCTGGAGTCCTTCTCCCTGCCCCGGCTCGAAGGGGTGCGCCGCGCCCTGCACGGCACCGACGCCACCGTCACCGAACTGCCGCTCGGCTACGAGGAGGAATCCGCCGCGCGCCTCGCCGCCCGCTGGCGTGAGCTCGACCTGGACGCCGTGTTCGCGTACAACGACGAGTACGCGATGCTGCTGATGCGCGCCCTGCAGGACGCGGGGGTGCGCATCCCGGAGGACACGGCCGTGATCGGCGCCGACGACCTCATGCTCGGCCGACTGCTCAGGCCCCGGCTGAGCACGGTCCACATCGAGCTGCCGTCCGGCCGCGACCTCGCCGAACTGGTCGACCGCGCGGTCCGCAACCCGGGCGCCGCGCCCGAGACGCACAAGGTGCTGGGAGCCACGGTGGTCCACCGCGACTCCAGCTGAAGCCACGGGAGGCGCCCATGCGCACGACGGTCGGCATCATCGGCGGCGGCCCCGCCGGACTGCTCCTGGCCCGGCTGCTGCACCGCACGGGCATCGACTGTGTCGTCCTGGAGGTCAGGACCCGCGAGTACGTCGAGCACCGCCAGCGCGCCGGAATGCTGGAGCAGGGCACCGTGGACGCCCTGCGGGAGGCCGGCGCCGCCGAGCGCATGAACGCCGAGGGCCTGGTCCACCAGGGCATCGAGCTGCGCTTCGACCGCGAACGCCACCACATCGACTTCCCGGCCCTCACCGGTGGCCGCACCGTCACCATCTACGCCCAGACCGAGATCGTCAAGGACCTCGTCGCCCTCCAACTGGCCGACGGGCCACCCCTGTTGTTCGAGGCGGAGGCCCTCGCGATCGAGAAGCCGGAGAGCGCCTCGCCCGTCGTACGCTTCCTGCACGAGGGCCGCGAGCAGACGCTGACCTGCGACTGGGTGATCGGCTGCGACGGCTTCCACGGCATCTCCCGCGACACCTTCCCTGCCGCGAGCAGCCGCTCGTACGCGCACGACTACCCGTACTCCTGGCTCGGCATCCTCGCCGACGTGGCACCCTCCTGCGAGGAGCTGATCTACGCGCGCGGCGCGAGCGGCTTCGCCCTGCACAGCATGCGCTCCCCGCAGCTGTCCCGCCTCTACCTCCAGGTCCCCAACCACACCGACCCCGAGGACTGGCCCGACGACCGCATCTGGGACGAGCTCGCCGCCCGCTTCGCCGTCGACGCCGACTGGACCCTGCACCGCGGCCCGATCACCGCCAAGTCCGTGACCTCGATGCGCAGCTACGTCCACGAACCGATGCGCCACGGCCGGCTGCTGCTGGCCGGCGACGCCGCCCACATCGTGCCGCCCACCGGGGCCAAGGGCCTCAACCTGGCCGTCTCCGACGTCCGCGTCCTCGCCCGCGCCTTCGCCGAGCTGCACCGCAGCGGATCCGAGCAACTCCTCGACGCCTATTCGGAGATCTGCCTCGCACGGGTGTGGCAGGCCACGCGTTTCTCCTACGACATGACTAAGATGTTGCATGCTCAACCAGATGGGGATGCGTTCGAGAACCGCCTGCAGTTGACACGTCTGCGCCGGATCGCCGCATCCCGCCACGCGGCCGCCGAACTGGCCGCCAACTACACGGGACTTCCGCTGATGACGTGAGTCCCGCCGGTGACGAAACGGAGAGCCGTCATGCCGTTGCTCGACCCGAAGACCTGGCAGTCCCGACCCCTGTCGGGACCGGAGTACGCCGTGACGGAGCCCGCCACCGGGGACACCCTCGCGACCGTCACTCTCGCCTCGGCAGCGGACGTCGCCCCTGCCACCGAGGCCGCCCGCGCCGCCCAGGCCGAGTGGGCCCGCGTCCCGCACTTCGTCCGCGCCGGCGTCCTGCGCAAGGCCGGCGACCTGTTCGCCGCGCACGCGGATGAGCTGCGCGAATGGATCGTCCGCGAGTCCGGCTCGATCCCCGGCAAGGCCGAGTTCGAGCTGCATGTGGCCGCCCAGGAGTGCTACGAGGCCGCCGCCCTCGCCTCACGCCCGGCCGGGCAGATCCTGCCCAGCGAGGCGCCCCGGCTGTCGTACACGCGCCGCATCCCGGTCGGCGTGGTCGGCGTGATCTCCCCGTTCAACGCCCCGCTGATCCTCTCGATCCGTTCGGTGGCCCCGGCCCTCGCGCTCGGCAACGCGGTCGTCCTCAAGCCGGACCCGCGCACCGCGGTCTGCGGCGGGCTCTCCCTCGCCGCGGTCTTCGCCGAGGCAGGCCTGCCCGAGAACCTGCTGCACATCCTGCCGGGCGGCCCGGACGTCGGCCAGGCCCTGGTCGCCGACCCGAAGGTGCCCGTCATCTCCTTCACCGGCTCCACGGCAGCGGGCCGCGCGGTCGGCGAGGCGGGCGGCCGCCACCTCAAGCGCGTCCACCTGGAACTCGGCGGCAACTCCGCCATGGTCGTCCTCGAGGACGCCGACCTGGACGCCGTGATCTCCACGGCCGCGTGGGGCTCGTTCTTCCACCAGGGCCAGATCTGCATGACGACCGGCCGCCACCTGGTGCACCAGTCGCTGTACGAGGAGTACGTCGAGCGCCTCGCCGCCAAGGCCGACTCCCTCGCCGTCGGTGACCCGCACCGCGAGCAGGTCCACCTCGGGCCCATCATCGACGACGCCCAGCTGACCAAGGTGCACGGCCTGGTCGAGGCCAGCACCTCAGGCGGCGCCAAGCTGGCCGCGGGCGGCACCCACGACCGCCTGTTCTACCGTCCGACGGTCCTCGCGGGCGTCGACGATCACAGCCCCGCCTACGCCGAGGAGGTCTTCGGTCCGGTCGCGCCGGTACGGTCCTTCGCCACCGTCGACGAGGCGGCAGCCCTGGCGTCGGCGGGGGAGTACGGCCTGTCCCTCGGCATCGTCACCCGCGACGCCGCCCGCGGTCTCGACCTCGCCGAACGCATCCCGACCGGCATCGTCCACATCAACGACCAGACGGTCAACGACGAGGCCGTGGCGCCCTTCGGCGGCATCGCCGCGTCCGGCACCGGCGCCCGCTTCGGCGGCGAGGCCAACCTGGAGGCCTTCACCGACGTGCGCTGGACGACGGTGCGCGGTGACGTGGCGCCGTATCCCTTCTAGAGAGGGCTACTGCTCCAGAGAGGGCTACTGGCCGTTCTGCTCGGCCTGCGCCTGCTGCTCCGCGACCGCCTTGCGGACCTCGTCCATGTCCAGCTTGCGGGCCTGGCCGATGACATCCGTCAAGGCGGCCTCGGGCAGCGCGCCCGGCTGCGCGAACACCGCGACCTGGTCGCGGACGATCATCAGCGTCGGGATCGACTGGATACCGAAGGCCGCGGCCAGCTCCGGCTGCGCCTCGGTGTCGATCTTGCCGAACACCAGGTCCGGGTTGTCCTCGGCCGCCTTCTCGTAGACCGGCGCGAACTGACGGCACGGCCCGCACCACGACGCCCAGAAGTCGATCAGGACGAAGTCGTTGTCCGTGACCGTCTGGTCGAAGTTCTCCTTGGTGAGCTCCACGGTGCTGCTCATGACCTGAATTCCCTCTTCCTGCTGTCGGGGCGAAGCCGTCGGCACAACACGGCCGGCCGGTCACGTATTCCGCGCCCCTACCCGTGTGGCCTGAGCGCACACCACCCACCAGACTGACCTCATGACGGAAACGGAAACCATCGCGTACGACGTCGTGGTGCTCGGGGCCGGGCCCGTGGGGGAGAACGTCGCCGACCGCACCCGCGCGGCCGGCCTGTCCACCGCGGTCGTGGAGAGCGAGCTGGTCGGCGGCGAGTGCTCGTACTGGGCCTGCATCCCCAGCAAGGCCCTACTGCGCCCGGTCATCGCCCGCGCCGACGCCCGCCGCGTACCGGGCCTGCGCCAGTCGGTGCAGGGCCCCCTGGACGCCGCCGCGGTCCTCGCGCACCGCAACTACTACACCTCCGACTGGCACGACGACGGCGCCGCCGGATGGCTGGACGGCATCGGCGCCGACCTGCACCGCGGCCACGGCCGCCTGACCGGCCCGCGCACGGTGACCGTCACCGGCTCCGCCGGCGGGCAGAAGGTGCTCACCGCCCGGCACGCCGTCGCCGTCTGCACCGGCACCGACGCCGTCCTGCCCGACCTGCCGGGCCTGGCCGACGTCAAGCCGTGGACCAGCCGGAACGCCACCAGCGCACAGGAGGTACCGGGCCGGCTGGTCGTGGTGGGCGGCGGAGTGGTCGCCACCGAGATGGCCACCGCCTGGCAGGCCCTCGGATCCCAGGTCACCGTCCTGGTGCGCGGCAAGGGCCTGCTCAACCGCATGGAACCCTTCGCCGGGGAGCTGGTCGCCGAGGCCCTCACCGAGGCCGGCGCGGACGTCCGCACCGGTACCTCGGTCGAGTCGGTCACCCGCGAGAACGGCACGGTCGTGGTGGTGACCGACCAGGGCGACCGCATCGAGGCCGACGAGATCCTCTTCGCCACCGGCCGCCGCCCGAAGACCGGCGACATCGGCCTGGAGACGGTCGGACTGGAGCCGGGCAGCTGGCTCCCGGTCGACGACAGCCTGCGCGTGACCGGCAGCGACTGGCTCTACGCGGTCGGCGACGTCAACCACCGCGCCCTCCTCACCCACCAGGGCAAGTACCAGGCCCGCATCGCGGGCGCCGCCATCGCCGCCCGCGCCTCCGGCGTCCCGCTCCTGGAATCCGACCCCTGGGGCGCGCACGCCGCCACCGCCGACCACCACGCCGTCCCCCAGGTCGTCTTCACCGACCCGGAGGCGGCCGCCGTAGGCCTCTCCCTCGCGGAGGCGGAACAGGCCGGACACCGCGTCAGGGCCGTGGACGTCGACATGACCTCCGCCTCCGGCGCCGGCCTGTACGCCGACGGCTACCGCGGCCGCGCCCGCATGATCGTCGACCTGAACGAGGAGATCCTGCGCGGAGTCACCTTCGTCGGCCCCGGCGTCAGCGAACTCATCCACTCGGCCACCATCGCGGTCGCGGGCCAGGTCCCGATCAGCAGGCTCTGGCACGCGGTGCCGTCGTTCCCGACGATCAGCGAGGTGTGGCTGCGGCTGCTGGAGGCGTACCGGGACAACTGACGTCCAACAGCTGCGCCTGGGATTTCTTGACGGCATGTGCCTCTTTGCGCCGTCCGTGCGCCAGTTGGCGGTGACGCCACGAGGGCATTTCACGGGCGTCAGGGGGGAGCTGGGCGATGTCTGGGCTCAAGTTGGTGAAGGAACTGGCCGCCGCGACCGCTCTGGTCGTGGCGGCCTGCGTCGCCTCGATTCTGGTCACCGTGTTTCTGGTGCGCGTACCGGGGCTGCAGTCTCCGCAGAGCGGCAACGCGGGCCAGGCGTTCGGGGCGGCAGCCGGTGTGACGTCGATGATCGTGCTCGTCTTCATGGTCCGGACGTTCCATCAGCAACGTCAAGAGACGCAGATGCAGCGGGAGTTGCTCGACGCGCAGCTCAACGAGGTGATGTCGCAGAGCGAGTACGCGCGCATAAACAACGAGTGTGCTCAGCGAATGGCCGAGGCAGCCGTGCGGGAGCAGCACCAAGCCCTGTTGAGTGCGGCCATCGAGGATCCCCTGCTTGCCGACGTGTGGCCGGGCTGGGGGACCGATGTCTCTGAGGAGAAGAGGAAACAGTTCCTGTATGCCAACCTGATCATTTCATTCCACTACATGGCGTACACGGTGAACTACACATCGGTCGACGAGGTGGAGGCGAGCATGTTCCGACTGTTTCAGAGTGAGGTGATCAGCGAGTTCTGGGAGCAGTCGCGCCCGATACGCGCGGGAGGTACGGCGCCCGGCGGTTCCATGTGGAAGTTCTACGAGATGGCCGAACTCGCCTACCAGCGTTGTCAGGCAGACCGGCCAGGAGCCGAGTGAGGACCTCAAACTGAAGGAAGCTGCCATCCTGCTGCGACGGCGAGGCTGCGGGGAACCACCACGAGGCGCTCACCCGGCCCGACACCGGCGCCCTGGGGGAGCTGGTCGTGCAACTCGCCGGGAGCTTCTGAGCCGATGAGGGCCAGATCGCCGTTCGGCAGTTCGAAGACGGCAGGACAAGTGCCTTCGCTGAGGCACGAGGCGGCGGTTGCCAGCAACTTGATCTGAGTCACGGCGGTCACAGTAGCAGCGCCCGCACCTGCAGAAACGTTCTTCACGGCGGTCACGGGAGATCGAAACCCAGAGCTTGAGCCGCCCCCTCCGGCGTCACTTGCGTCCACCGCTCCGCCATCGCCTGGTTCGACGACAACGAGCGCAGCTCCGCCCGGTCGAGGTACAGAACGCCGTCGAGATGATCGGTCTCGTGCTGCACGATCCGTGCCGGCCAGCCGCTGAACACCTCGTCCACCGGTCGCCCCACCTCGTCCTCGCACGTGAGCCGCACCTCTGCGTGCCGCGCCACCACCGCCTGCCAGCCCGGCACACTGAGACAGCCCTCGAAGAACGCGGCGCGGGCCGCACCGACGGGCTCGTACGTCGGATTGACCAGCACCCGGAACGGCTGCGGCACCCGGCCGCGGGCCAGCCGTACCTCCTCCGGCACCGGTGCCGGATCCTCGATCACCGCGATCCGCAGCGGCACGCCCACCTGCGGTGCGGCGAGGCCCACCCCCGGTGCTTCGTGCATGGTGAGGCGCAGGGCCTCGATGAAGCGGGCCAGCAGCGCGGGGTCGAGCTGGCCCTCGAAGCGCTCGGTGCCGCGCCTCAGGACCGGGTCACCCGCCGCGACGATGGGCAACGGGCCGCCGACGGCGAGAAGTTCCTCGACCTGCTCGGCAAGGGGCGCGTGGTCACGGGGAGTTGCCATCGGACCAGGATGTCATGGACTTCGGCCACTGCCGTCTCGGTGTGTGACGCGGACCACTTCTGTCACAGGGAACTCGGCGGGCCCCGCTCCCGACTACTGGACCGCTACGCCACTTCACGTCCCCGTCTCCCGGAGAAGCCCGCCGATGTCCACCGCTCCCTCGACCTCCCCCACTTCCGGCTCCGGCCCAGCGGGGGGACTCCCACCGGACGAGGCCCCGCAACCGGCCGCCGCCGCCCCGGCGCCGTCCCCCAGCCGCCTGGCGGCGCTGCGCCCGCTGGTGCTGCGACTGCACTTCTATGCCGGCGTGTTCGTCGCGCCGTTCCTGCTCGTCGCCGCCGTCACCGGGTTCCTCTACGCCGGTGCGTTCCAGGCCGAGAAGCTCGTGTACGCCCACGAGACGACCGTCGCCAAGGTCGGCGACACCAAGCTGCCGATATCCCAGCAGGTCACCGCGGCGCGCAAGGCGCACCCCGAGGGCACCGTCTCGGCGGTACGGCCATCCCCGGAGGCCGACGCCACCACCCGTGTGATGCTGTCCGGCGTCAAGGGAGTCGACCCCGACCACACCCTCGCCGTCTTCGTGGACCCGTACACCGGCACAGTGCGCGGCGCCCTCGAACAGTACGGCTCGACGGGCGCGCTGCCGCTGCGGACGTGGATCGACGAGTTCCACCGCGACCTGCACCTCGGCGACAGCGGTCGGCTCTACAGCGAGTTCGCCGCGAGCTGGCTGTGGGTGATTGCCGGCGGTGGCCTGGTGCTGTGGTTCTCGCGCCGCCGGGCCCTGCGCAAGGTGCGCGGCACCAGCGGGCGGCGCCGCACGCTCGGTTTGCACGGCACCGTCGGCGTGTGGGCCGCCGCCGGGTTCGTCTTCCTGTCGGCGACCGGTCTGACCTGGTCGACCTACGCCGGGGCGAACATCGACACGCTGCGTACCTCGCTCGGTCAGGCCACTCCGTCGGTCTCGGCGGCGGCGGGCGGCGACCACGCGGGGCACGGCGCCTCCGCCACCACCGGGTCCGGCGAACACGGCGTCGGCCTCGACAAGATACTGGCGGCGGCCCGGGCCAAGGGTCTGTCCGACCCGGTGGAGATCGTGCCGCCCGCCGATGCGAACTCCGCATACGTCGTCAAGCAGGTGCAGCGCAGCTGGCCCGAGAAGCAGGACTCGGTCGCGGTCGACCCGGCCACCGGCAAAGTCACCGACGAACTGCGCTTCGCCGACTACCCACTGCTCGCCAAACTGACCCGCTGGGGCATCGACCTGCACACCGGCATTCTGTTCGGCCTGGTCAACCAGATCGCCCTGATGCTCCTCGCGCTCTCCCTGATCCTGCTGATCGTCTGGGGCTACCGCATGTGGTGGCAGCGCGGCCGCGGCTCCGCCTTCGGCCGGCCGATCCCACGCGGCGCCTGGCAGCAGGTGCCCCCGCAGATCCTCGTCCCGGCGGTCGCCGGCATCGCCGTCCTCGGCTACTTCGTCCCACTGCTCGGCATTCCACTGGCCGCCTTCATCGTCGCCGACGCCCTCCTCGGCGAGATCGCCCACCGGAAGGGGCGGTCCACACCGGCCCCGGCCGTGAAGTAGCGGGCACCGGGGCCGGGCGGAGACATGGCCGGGGCCCGGTTCCTTCGTGGGGCGGGACCCAGTCGCGGAGCCGTGGAGTCAGGGCGTCGCTCAGCCGTGCTGCTCGGCGTTCCGCCGGCTAGCGCCGGGCGCGGCCGTGAAGCAGGCGACCCGGTGCAGGGCGGAGACGTGTCCGGGGCCGGTTCCTCCGTGGAACCGGCCCCGGACGCAGAGCCGTGGAGTCACGGCGTTGCTCAGACCTCTTCGAAGTCGCCCGCGAGCGCCGAGGCGATCCGCATGTGCGACTCGGCCTCCTCGTGCCGCCCCTGCCGCTGGAGCGTGCGGCCGAGCATCAGCCGGGCGTAGTGCTCCACCGGGTCACGCTCGACGATGACGCGCAACTCGCCCTCCGCGCGCCGCAGTTGGGCCGAGTGGTAGTAGGCACGCGCCAGCAGCAGCCGCGGTCCGGTCTGCTCCGGCACCTCCTCGACCAGCCCGCCCAGCACGCGCGCGGCGGCGGCGTAGTCCTTGGCGTCGAAGAACATCTGCGCGCGCTCCCAGCGCTCCGCCGGTGTTCCGTGGTCGTAGTACGTCATCTCCACTCGTGACCTCCTTCGTGCACTCCAACCGAAGGAGGTCGTTGAACATTCCACCACGGGTGCAGGTGTGTCGGGGAGGCTGCTCAGCCCGCCAGCGCCGCCAGCTCTGCGTTGGCCCGCTCGGCCACCAGGGCCAGCACGCGCCCGGCCGCCGCCAGATCCTCCGCGGGGATACCGGCATAGATCCGCGCGGAGATCACCGCGGTCTCAGCGCTGACTTCGGCGTGGAAAGCCCGTCCGGCTTCGGTGGCGTGGACGCCGGTCGCCTCGTCGGCCACGAGTCCCTTGGTGATGAGTTCCTCTATGACGCCCTGCACTTCGGCCGCCTCGACCTTGAGCGCACCGGCGACCTGCCCGACGAGCTCTTCGCGTTCGAGGGGCCCTTCGACGGCGAGGGGCCGCAGGGTGATCTGCTGCTGGAAGGTGGCGCCGTGACCGGCCAGCACGTGCTCCAGGACGGCACGGCCTGCGTAGTGGGCCAGGGCGATGACGCGAGGATCGGCGGGCGGTGCGCTGGTGTATGTGGTGGTCGGTTCCGTGGTGGTCATGACTACTCCTTCTCGCTCTCAGTGTTCTCGCCGAACGGATCAAGAGGTGCGTCGAGCAGGGTCGCCAGTTCCCGGGTGAACTCCCGTGTGCGGGGGCTGTCGAGGCCGCCGAGCGGCTGCAGCAACTGCTGCAGAAGCCCCTGTACGACCTTGATCGCGCGCCCGGTGACCTCGCGGCCCTGCTCGGTGAGCGCCAGCTGCACCGCACGCGGGTCCTTGGGGTCCCGGGTGCGCTCGATCAGGCCGGCCGCTTCCAGGGCGCGGGCCAGCTTGGACACGTACAGCGGCTCGAGGCCCGTCACGTCGGCGAGGCGGCGCTGGCTGGGACGCTCCCCGCTGCGCTGCATGCCGTACAACGAGGCCACCAGCGAGTACTGCGCGTGCGTGAGCCCGAGCGGGGCCACTGCCCGGTCGACGGCCACCCGCCACTTCATCGACAGACGCCACACCAGGAAGCCGGGCGTGGCCTTCTCGGAATCTGTGCTCATGACGGATACAGTACATGGCTACTATGTACATGGCTACTATTTCTTCGAAGGTGAGGGAGAACGCCCGGGTGACGGACTGACGGGATGCCCTCGACGGGGCTAGGTTGGCGCCATGAGCAATCTTGATCGCGAGCCGGTTCCCGCCGTGTGCGGCGGCCGTGGATTCGTCGTGGCGGAGCCCGTGCGTGAACTCCTCAGCCCTCGCCGTGTCAAGCTCGGCGAGTCGACCGAAGTGCGCCGTCTGCTGCCCAACCTGGGCCGCCGCATGGTCGGCGCCTGGTGCTTCGTCGATCACTACGGCCCCGACGACATCGCCGACGAGCCCGGCATGCAGGTGCCGCCGCATCCGCACATGGGTCTGCAGACGGTGAGCTGGCTGCACGAGGGCGAGGTGCTGCACCGCGACTCCACCGGCAGCCTGCAGACGATCCGCCCCCGCGAACTGGGACTCATGACCTCGGGCCGGGCCATCAGCCACTCCGAGGAGAGCCCCCGGCAGCACGCCCGTTTCCTGCACGGCGCACAGCTGTGGGTCGCCCTCCCGGACGGCCACCGCCACACCGACCCCCACTTCGAGCACCACGCCGAACTGCCGCGCGTCACGGCTCCCGGCCTCAAGGCCACGCTGATCCTCGGCACCCTCGACGGCGCGACCTCGCCCGGAACGACGTACACCCCGATCGTCGGCGCCGACCTGACCCTCACCCGAGGCGCGGACGTACGCCTGCCGCTGGAGCCGGACTTCGAGTACGCCGTCCTGTCCATGTCCGGCGAGGCCCACGTCGACGGCGTGCCGGTCCTGCCCGGTTCGATGCTCTACCTCGGCTGCGGCCGCACCGAACTCCCGCTGCGCGCCGAGTCGGACGCAGGCCTGATGCTCCTGGGCGGCGAGCCCTTCGAGGAGGAGCTGATCATGTTCTGGAACTGGATCGGACGGTCGCAGGAGGAGATCGTACAGGCTCGTCGGGACTGGATGGAAGGTGCAAGATTCGGCGAGGTGAAGGGGTACGACGGGGACCCGCTACCGGCCCCCGAGCTGCCGTCGACGCCGCTGAAGCCGCGAGGAAGGGTCCGCTGACCTGCAGGGATGGGTGGTTGCTCGGTGACAGGTGGGCGATTTGGCGCAGTGCCTTGTATCCACCTTTCGATCGCTCGCTGGTGGGAGGCTGGGCGCTTCTCCAGGCTCAATGTGTAGCGCTCGGCCTTTCCATGGTTTCGCCGTCTGTGGGCAGTTGTGGCAGGACACTTGCTAACCCAATGCTAACTTTACTGACGCTTCGTCAGTTGATCTCGCGAGGTTCTGCAGCGCATGGCTGTGTGGCGGGCAGCGGTTTTGGCGGGTCGACGGCGGCGGCTGAGTGATGTCCTGGCGGGCAGTGTGCTGTACGCCGGCGAGGGAATTCGGTACTCGCTCTGGCGTCTTGTGGAGAGTCGACAAGATTCAGGGTCTGTGGTTGCCTGCTGGTGCAAGCTTTGTCCGGGGCGAGTGCTGCGGTGCGAGGGTGCCGCAGCAGAATCTTCGTCTGCTGGTGGTACAGGCCCTCTGAGTCGTTGACCAGCACGAATGGCGGCGATGGAGAAGGTTGGACGGAGGCTGGCCTGCATATGGTCCGGATCTTGGTCGCCTATGCCATCGTCAGGGTCCGTCTCTGCTGCTGGGACCTGGACGGACGTCAGTGGCAAACGCCCTTCCAATGGGAGCGGCACTGAACTCGACGTCTTCCAAGAGCTGTCGAATGATCGTGCTCTACGCTGGCTGCCCGCCAGGGCTGCCTGCCGGGAGTGTCCCGAAGGCGCGGGCTGACGCCTTCGATCTGCCCCTATTGCCCCCGATTGCACTGCCTGCAACGACGGCGCCACCTGCTGGTGTGACGGCACAGCGGGCCGCGGTCGGTGGGGACCGGCCGGTGAGACGGGGCGCCGTGTCTCAGGTGTCGGTTGGATCGGACGGCGCTTCGCCCTTCTCCATCAGCTTCTGCAGCAGCTCCTGCGGAAGCTGTCTGGGGGGAACCCGAGGCACTGACGCATGGCCATGGAGGAGAGCAGGCGCAGCGCTTCGGCGATTCCTGCCGTGGCTTCCCCCTCGGCCAGCCCGCACGCGATAGCGGAGATCAGTGCGGGGCCGACGACTGGGTGGCCGAACCAGTCACCCATGGGGGAGCTAAGGGTGAGCGGCCGTACGAGCTTGTCACTGGGAAGGTTGAGCGTGGTGGCGGCGATGACGTCGTGCGCGTCGTCGGCGAGCTGTATCCGGTACTGCCCGGGCGCTACCGTCCAGCCGTGGGGGCTGATGACCCAGTAGGCGAAGGCGCGGCGGTCGAGGGCGATCTCGTTATCTACTACGCGGACGAGGCATCGATAGCGGAGTGGAAGGCCGACCCCGAACATCTCGAAGCACAGTGGCTCGGATGTGAACGCTGGTACTCCTCGTACAGCGTGGAAGTTGGCGGGCGACGGGCTCCTACGCCTTCAGTCGAGACTGAGGGAGGGCTTCGACCGTCCGTCTTGGCCAGCTGGACGGCGTAGCCGACGACCGCCCGGCGCGCCACCCGCCCACGACGTGAGTGTCGTCGCGGGCGGTCCCGTCCCTCGGACGTGCGATGGGTCCCGGCGAGGAGGGAGCCAGCCATCTCCGGCCACTCCATGCCCGGAGCGAGGGCCCGCCGCCGGCTGCAGTGATCAGCGGGGTTCGCGGACCACGGCGACTCCTCCAGGTGGGACGGTGACGGTGCCGGTGACCGGGGTGCCGGCGAGGAGTTCGACGCCCTCGGCAGGTGCTTCGGCGCCCTTGCCGGTGTGGTCGATGAGGAATAGGTAGTCGGCCTGCGTGCCGCGGCGCCGGACGACCTCGATCCCGGTGGGTGCGCCGTGCTCCGGTGTGACGCCGGCCTCCTGACGGATGCGGTCGAGCAGGGCGGTGAGCGTGTCCTGGTCGGGGTGGGTGGCCAGATACCAGGCGGTGCCGTCGCCGTGCTGATGGCGGGTGACGGCGGGGTGGCCGGCCAGGGGGCCGTCGGCGTGGGTGGCGACGGCCTGTGCGCCGGTGAGCCGTATGCGTTCCGACCACAGGTCGGCTGTGGCGCCCGGCGCCACGCCGCCGGTCAGGCCGTTCGTCTCGTCCGGCAGCAGGGGGAAGAGCTCGTCGGTGACCACGCCGAGGACATCGCGGAACGCGCCGGGGTAGCCGCCCAGGTACACATGGGCGTTCTCGTCGACCATGCCGCTGTGGAAGCCGACGGCGAGCGTGCCGCCGCGTTCGGTGAACCGGGCGAGGTTTGCCGCGGCTGCCGCTGTGACCAGGTACAGCGAGGGTGCCAGGACGATTTTGTAGCGGTCGAGTTCGGGGTCGTCGGGGCGTACGAAGTCGACGGCGACCCCGGCTCGCCACAGGGGGGTATACCAATCCCTAATCAGGTCCTGGTAGCGCAGCTCGCCGCTGGGCTGCGAGGGCAGTTCCAGCGCCCAGCGGGCGTCCCAGTCCCACACGATCGCCACCTGTGCCGTGCTGGTGGAGTCCCGCACTTCGGCCAACGCCCGCAAGTCAGCGCCGAGTTGGACGACGTCGCGCCAAATCTGGCTGTCGGTGCCGGCGTGCGGCAGCATCGCCGAGTGCCACTGCTCGGCGCCCGCCTTCGCCGCCCGCCACTGGAAGAAGGCTATGCCGTCGGCGCCGTGGGCCACGTGCGCGAGCGCGTTGCGGCGCATCTCCCCGGGGAGTTTGGCACGGTTGACGGGCTGCCAGTTGACGGCGCCGGTCGAGTGCTCCATGAGGAACCACGGGCCGCCCGCGAGCGAGCGCATCAGGTCGCCGTGCAGGGCGATGTCGACCTCGGCCTCCGGGTCGTCGGACAGCAGGTAGTGATCGTTGGAGAGGATGTCCAACTCCGGTGCCCAGCGCCAGTAGTCGAGGGCGTCGATTGTGCGCAGGACCAGGAAGTTGGTGGTCGCGGGGGTGTCCGGAGCGGCCCGGAGCAGTACCTCGCGTTCGGCGGTGCACAGGGAGAGCAGTTCGTCGGAGCAGAAGCGGCGCCAGTCGAGCTGGTGGGTGGGGTTCGGGGGAGCCGCGGTGGTGCGGGGCGGCAGGATCTGGTCCCAGTCGTAGTACCACTGGCTCCAGAAGGTGGTGCCCCAGGCGTGGTTGAGGGCGTCCAGATTGTTGTCGTAGCGGGCGCGCAGCCAGGTGCGGAAGGCGGCGGCGCTGGTGTCGCAGTAGCAGGCGTCGTTGTGGCAGCCGTACTCGTTGTGGACGTGCCACATGGCGACGGCCGGATGGGCGGCGTAGCGCTCGGCGAGGGCTTCGGCGATCCGCAGCGCCGCTCGGCGGTAGGCGGGGCTGGACGGGCAGAACGTCTGGCGGCTGCCGTATGACAGCTGGTGCCCGTCCCGGTCGACCGGCAGCGCCTCCGGATATGCCTTGAAGAACCAGGCGGGCGGGGCCGCAGTGGGGGTGGCCAGGTCGGCGGCGATGCCGTTCTCGTGGAGCAGGTCGAGGATCCGGTCCATGCGGGAGAAGTCGTAGACGCCCTCGGACGGCTCCAGCAGCGCCCAGGAGAAGATCCCGACGCTGACCAAGTTCACCCCGGCCTCACGCATCAGGCGCATGTCCTCGACCCAGACCTCCTCGGGCCACTGCTCGGGGTTGTAGTCACCGCCGTAGGCGATACCGGGAATGCGAAGACGGCGTGCGGTACTCATGGGTGGGGCTCCGAGAGGTCGGGGACGGGTGGCGCGACGGAGGCTGGTCAGCCCTTGTTGGCGCCCAGGGTCAGGCCGCTGACGAACTGCCGCTGGAGCACGAAGTACACGATCAGAGTGGGGATCGCGGTGAGCACGGCGCCGGCGGCGACCAGGTTGGGGTCGGTGAAGTACTGGCCGGAGAGGTTGTTGAGGGCCGAGGTGATCGGCATGTTCTCGCCGGTGGAGATCAGCACGATGGCCCAGAAGAAGTCGTTGTAGATCCAGATGGACAACAAGGTGGCCAGGGCGGCCATCGCGGGCTTGCACAGCGGGAGCACGATCTGCCAGTACAGGCGCCATACCGAGGCACCGTCGACGAGGGCGGCTTCGGTGAGCTCGTGGGGCAGGGAGCGCATGTAGTTGCTGAGCACGAAGGCGCAGAAGCCGGACTGGAACGCCACGTGGATGAAGACGAGGCCGAGCGCGGAGTCGTACAGCTTGCCGCTCATGGTGATGCCCGGCAGGTCCACCAGGAGGTACAGACGGTACAGCGGGGTGATGATGACCTGCTGCGGGAGCAGGTTGCCCGCGGTGAAGACCAGCAGCAGGAAGAGGTTGACCCGGAAGTCGAAGCGGCTCACGTAGAACGCGACGCAGGAGGACAGGAACAAGGTCAGCAGCACCGCCGGGACCGCTATGAGCAGCGTGTTCCCGAAGTAGTGCGTCATGTCCGACTGTTCGAACGCGTTGGTGAAGTTGTCCAGGCTCGGCTTGTCGGGCCAGGAGACGAAGCCCTTCTCGCTGGTCTCCGCGTATGGGCGCAGGGCGGCGAGCAGCGCCCACAGCAGGGGGGCGAGCCAGGCCAGGGCCGCCACGACGAGGAACGTGTGCAGCAGGATCCGGGCGGGGCGGACGGGCGTGCGCTGCCTGAGGGCGGTGACCGTACTCATGCGCGCCGCTCCTTACGGAAGGTCGAGATCAGATACGGGATGATCACGACGAGAGAGATCACCAGGAGGACGACGGCGATCGCGGAGCCGTATCCGATGCGGCTGGACTCGCCGATGATGTTGTTGGTGATCAGGATCGAGAGCAACTCGGTGCCCTGGGCGCCCTTGTTGAAGACGAACACCAGGTCGAAGGCGCGCAGCGCCTCGATGATGGTGACCACCAGCACGACGGTGTTGGTGGGGCGCAGGGTGGGGAAGATGACGTTCTTGAACGTCTGCCACTCGTTCGCGCCGTCCAGCGAGGAGGCCTCGCGCAGCGACGGGTCGACGCCCTTCAGACCGGCCAGGTAGAGGATCATCATGTAGCCGGTGTGCCGCCAGCAGGCGGCGACCAGGATCGCCCACAGGTTGAGATGCGGGTCGCCGATCCAGTCGATGTAGTGGCCGGGCCTGTTGGCGCCGATGATGCTGTTGATCAGGCCCGTGTCCGGGTTGTAGATCAGCTGCCAGACGAAACCGGTGACCGCCAGCGACACCACGACGGGCAGGAAAAACGCAGTCTGGTAGATGCGGCTGAACCGGATCTTCTTGTCGAGCTGGACCGCGAGGAAGAGCCCGAGCGGGGTCGGGATCAGGATGAGCACGACGAACCAGATGACGTTGTGCTCTACGGCGGGCCAGAACTGCGGGTTGTTGGTGAACAGTTCCTGGAAGTTGTCGAGTCCGACCCACTTGATGGCGTCGAAGCCGATGCCGTCCCAGGTGGTGAAGGCCAGGGCGATGGAGGCGAGCGCGGTGACCCAGACGAGGGTCACGTGCAGGATCGTCGGCACCCCGGCCATCAGGCCGAGGGTGAGCCGGTCGCGGCGGGTCAGCAGACGGCGGTGGCCCTGCGGAGCCCGCTTCTTGGAGGGTGCGGTGCCCGGAGGTGGCACGGCGGCCACCTCACGGGTCTTCATGGCGTCGATGCTCATGGTGCTGGGAGAACCCCCGACTACGAGGACGCGAAGATCGTCTTCTTCTGGCGTTCGATCGAGGTCAGCAGACCGTCGATCCCCTTGGGGTCACGGACGAACCTCTGCAGCGCGGGCTGCATCACCGTCGAGGTGAAGTCCGGCCGGCTGTCGCGGTCCATGAACTGCGTGAGGCTCTTGGCTCCGCCGATCATCTCGAAGGCCTTCTGCTGAAGCGCCGAGTAGGCGGAGGTGTCGGCCTTGCCGGAAGCGGCCACCACGCTTGGGTCGGACTTGAGGTAGAGCTGCTCGGCCTCCGGAGTGCCCAGGAACTCCAGCAGCTTGACCACACCGTCGTGGTTCTTCGGACTCTTGCTGACCATGAAGCCGTCGGTGGGTGCCTCGACGGTGTCCTGGCCGTAGGCCGGGTCGATCTCCGGGAAGGCGAAGAAGTCGAGGTCGTCGAGGTCGGCCTTGTTCGTGAACTGCTGCGCCACGAAGCTGCCCAGCAGGTACATGCCCGCCTTCTTCGCCACCAGTGTCTGCGCGGCGTCCTGCCAGGTACGGCCAAGTGAACCGTCCTGGTGGTAGGGGAGGAGCTCGGCCCAGTGGTCGAAGGCGGCCTTGACCTTCGTGTCGGTCCAGGAGGCTCTGCCCGCCATCAGCTCGACATGGAAGTCGTAGCCGTTGGTACGGAAGTTGATCTGGTCGAACGTCCCCATCGCGGGCCAGGCGTCCTTGTCGCCGAAGGCGATCGGGACCAGGCCGTCCTTCTTCATCCGCTTGCACAGGGCGACGAGTTCGTCCCAGGTGGTGGGGACGGTGTAGCCGTGCTGCCGGAAGACGCTCTTGCGGTAGAAGACTGCCCAGGGGTACGTGGTCATCGGCACGAAGTAGTACTTGCCGTCCGCGCCCTTGCTGAGCTTCTTCATCGCGTCAGGGAAGTTGTCCCCGATCTTCGCCCACACGTCGTCGATCGGTTCGGCCAGGCCCTTGCCCGCGAAGAACTGCATGCGGTAGCCAGCGAACCAGTTGAACACGTCGTCCGGGGTGCCCTGGAGGTAGGAGTTGATCTGCTCCTGGAAAGTGTTGTGATCCTTGGTGTTCACGTCGACCGTGATCCCGGACTGCTTTTTGAACGCCGCGTAGATGTCGGCGAACGCCTTCTTCGGCACGGCGTCCGACGCGTTGGAGCCGAG
The DNA here is from genome assembly GCF_040298885.1 of Streptomyces sp. NPDC001137. Lineage (NCBI taxonomy): Bacteria > Bacillati > Actinomycetota > Actinomycetes > Kitasatosporales > Streptomycetaceae > Streptomyces > Streptomyces sp. NPDC001137. Next base: position 34,135 of record NZ_JBEPBA010000003.1, on the reverse strand, counting down.
GGTGACGGTCTTGGGGTCAGACGCGGCACCGCTGCTGCCGCATGCGGACAGCAGCGGAACGCCCGCGCCCAGCAGGGCGGCCGCGCCGAGTCCGCGCAGCACGGCGCGTCGGCTGGTACCAGGCAAGGGCTGACCAGGGGATGAATAGCGCATTTCGGCTCCTGAGGGGCTGCCACAGCCCGGGCATGGCGCATCGGCTCAAGGGGACGTGACGGGAAGAAGCGGTCGACAATGCGACCAGAAACGAACGCGATCGGACAGATCCAATCGGCTGACGCGTCGAAGAGTGAACTTTCCAGGGATCTGCTGTCAAGACCCTGCGGAGAGCCTGGCGGGTGAACCGTCCCTCACGAAGAAATCCGGCCCGTGAACGAAGGAAGTGCTGCGCGGACTCTTGACGCGTGACCATCCGGCTGTCTAGATATGACCGCGCGGTCAGTGACCGCGCGGTCATACGGTTGACCTCGCCTGATGCAGGCAGCAGACGGCGACACAGCAGGCAGCGGGCATACGGCTGACAGGAGCTCTCATGACACCATCGGTGGGGCGCGGTGCGGCTTCTCCCGCACCGGTCAGCGCGGACGTGGCCCGTGTGGCCGGCGTTTCACGCAAGACGGTGTCGCGGGTCCTCAACAACGAGCCGTATGTCTCCGACGAGGTCCGGCAACGCGTCCTCGGTGCCGCCGAGAAACTCGGATACCGGCTGAACCACGCGGCCAGGGCGCTGGCATCGGGGCGGAATCGCTCCATCGGCGTCATCGCCCTGGGCACAGCCGGGTACGGAACCGCCATGCTCCTCGTGGGAATCGAGAAGGCGGTGCGTGGCGCCGGGTACGCGTTGAGGGTGGTCAATACGCCGGACGGGGACCCCGAAGGCATCGCCGGCGCGGTGATGTCCCTCCTTGAGCAGGGAGTTGACGGGATCGTCGTCTCCGAGCCCGTCGTCGAGGGAGAGGTCTCCGTCCGCATCGACGTGCCGGTCCTGTTCCTGGGCGCCCCGCCGTCCTTTCCCTCTGCCCGCACCCTGACCGTGGGCGTCGGCGCGCACGCCCTGGCACGGGCGGCCACCGATCATCTGTTGGACCTGGGGCACACGACCGTTCACCATGTCGCCGGCCGCGGCCGCTGGTACGCAACCACGGACCGCATCGACGGCTGGCGGGCGGCGTTGGCAGCACGGGGGGCACAAGAACCGCCGGTGATCCAGGGTGACTGGTCACCGGAATCCGGTTACGCGGCAGGCCGCGCCCTGGCTGCGGACAGCTCGGTGACGGCGGTGTTCGTGGCGGGTGACGAGATGGCCATCGGCCTGATCCATGCCCTGCGGGAGGCCGGCCGGCGTGTGCCGGAGGACATCAGCGTGGTCGGTTTCGACGGCAACCCCGTCTTCGCCTACGTCACTCCTCCCCTGACCACTGTGCGTCAGCCCTTTGACGCTGCGGCAGGAGAGGGCATCAGGCTGCTCGTGCACGCCATCGAAAAGCCGGAGACCGAGTTGCCTGCGGTGAGCGAGCCACCGGTCGAACTCGTCGTCCGCGGCTCGACTGCACCTCCGCCGTCCCACCAGGGGCAGACGGTGCTTCGCGCCACCTGATTACCTGCCCCGGCCGTAGCAGGCGTAGGCCGCACGCCCGGGCACCGCCCGACAGCCGTCTCACCGTGGCGCCTGTCGGATGCCCTCGTCAGCGCGGCGTCAGCCGGCACGGTCACGCCGACCGGCGCCGCCCATCGACTCCGCCGTTCCCGTCCGGACCGATCCGGGGTGCGGCGGGCACCAAAGCACATCCCCTTCCCTTCCCTTCCTCTGAGAGCCGCACATGTTCCCTGCCCGAACAGGCGCCAGACCCGGCGCCGCTCCGCGTTCCCGTCCCCTCTCCCTCCTGTCGACGGTCTTCGCCCTGCTGGCCGTGGTGGCGACGCTGGTTCTGCCGGCCGCCGGGCGGGCGGATGCCCTGGCCCGTCCATCGCAGACGATGTACACCCCGCCCTCGAACGCCCCCTCGCCCGGTTCGTTCTATCCGCGAGCACTGCGTCTGGAACACAACGGCTCGGCCAACGGCACGATTCTGTCGACGTTCGAGCAGTACACCTCCGGCACGCCCGTCTTCCCGATCTACCGCAGCACCGACAACGGCAACTCCTGGACGAAGATCTCCGACGTCACCGACACCCAGAACGGCTGGGGCATGCGCTGGGAGCCCCAGCTGTTCGAACTGCCCACCGCGATGGGCGACTTCCCCGCCGGGACCATCCTGGCCGCCGGCGATTCCGTGCCCAGTGACCGGTCGGCATCCAAGATCGACCTGTACGCCAGCACCGACCGCGGGCAGACCTGGAGCTTCGTCACCAACATCGCCACCGGCGGCCCGGCGTTCTCCACCAACGGCTACACACCAGTGTGGGAGCCGTTCTTCCTCATGAACGGCAACCGGCTGATCGTCTACTACTCCGACCAGCGCGACACCGCCCACGGCCAGAAGATCGTGCACCAGGTCTCCACGGACGTGCGCACCTGGGGCGCGGTCGTGGACGACGTCGTGAGGCCGAACTACGCGGACCGCCCCGGCATGCCGGTGGTCACCCAACTGCCCAACGGCAACTACGTCATGACGCACGAATACTGCGGCGCGCCCGAGGGCGGCTGCTCCGTGTACTACCACATATCCGCTGACCCCGAGGCGTTCGCCTCCGCCCCCGGCCAGGTGCTGCGGGCGACCGACGGCACCATCCCCAGCGGCGCGCCGTACATCACCTGGCTGCCCGCCGGCGGCCCGAACGGCACCCTCGTCGTCAGCGGTGACACCCAGGACGACCTGTTCGTCAACACCCAGAACGGCGCTGCCGGCGCCTGGACCCGGATCCGCTCCAACGTCGCCGGCGGCTACAGCCGCGGCATGCTCCCGCTGCCCGACGGCCACAGCCTGCTCGTGCTCAGCGGCGGGCGCGCACGAAGCACCGGCGTCAACCCGGTGACCTACAGCACCATCGATCTGGGCGGCGGCATCTCGGACGGCGCGACCTACACCGTGTCGAACGCCAACAGCAATCTGCAGCTCGCCATCGCGGGCGGCTCCACCGCCAACGGCACCTACGCGACCCAGCAGAACGCCGACACCGCCACCGACCAGCAGTGGCGCTTCGTCCAGCAGTCCTCCGGCTACTTCAAGATCTTCAACGTCGCCAGCGGCAAGGTCCTCGGCGTGGAGAACCAATCCACCGCCGACGGCGCCAAGATCCTTCAGTGGGACGACAACGGCACCCTCGACCACGAATGGGCCGTCGCCCCCAACCCCGCGGGTGGCTACACACTCACCAACCGCGTCACCGGCAAGTACCTCGAAATCCCGAATGCCTCCACCGCCACCGGAACCACCGCCGGCCAGTGGAGCGGCACCGGCTGCGCCTGCCAGCGCTGGAACCTCACCCAGACCGCGCTGCCCCCGCTGGGCACCGGGCAGTACGTCCTCGTCAACAAGAACAGCGGCAAGTACCTCGACATCCCCAAGGACTCCACCTCCGCCGGTACGGCCGCCGACCAGTGGCAGAACTCGGCCTGCTTCTGCCAGCTGTTCACCTTCCAGTCCGCGGGCGGCGGAGCCTGGACCGTCAAGGGCGTCAGCAGCAACCTCAACCTCGACATCGGCAGCGGATCCACCGCCGCCGGAGCCGCCGTCGTGCAGAACACGCCCTCCACCGCCGGCTCACAGAAGTGGACCCTCACCGACGCGGGCAATGGCTACTACAAGCTCAAGAACGTCAACAGCGGCCTCAGCGTCGGCGTCGCCCAGTCCTCCACCGCCAATGGCGCAGCCGTCATCCAGTGGAACGACCTGAACGTCGACGACCAGCTCTGGAAGATCGTCCGCATCAACTGAGCGGCTGCGCTCTCCGCATCCGGCAAGGAAAGAGAACGCACCGAAGGCCTGCTTGATCCGCAAATCCCTCGACAGGTTCACCCCATGGGACCCACCTGGTCACCCCTGACGAGGTGGGTCCGCGGAAGCGCTCGAACTGCGCTGATCGGTGGACGGTACGCTGCGGCAGCGCGCCCGGGGTGCGAACCTCATCCGGTACGTCCCCGGGCTCCTGTCGTACGCCTCCAGCGCGCTGCGGTTGCTGCCGGGTGACGTGGTCTCCACCGGCACGCTCGCCGGAGCCGGTGAGGTTCGCGACGGTCAGCGCATCGTCGTGGACATCGGTCCGGTCGACCGGCTCGCTGAGCCGCCGCGCCGGCGAGGACTGCGCAGGCGCAGATCAGCAGCAAGCCGGCCAGGGGATACCACCGCCCGCGGCGCGAACGCGCCTCGGCAATGGCTTAGCACGTCGGAGTCGGCGACCCCACCTTCCTCATCGGAAAGCGACCAGTGCTGTGCCCTGTGTCCAGCACCGCTGGACGCAGGGCACAGCAAGTCGGACTGGACTGGGCGCCGGTCGTCTTGTTCAGGCGACTTCCGATTGCCTAAGCACGCAGACGCACCACAGCTGTCGCACCCGGGTGCAGGTTCAGTCCGGTCTCCGGCACCGGACGGTCGGTCAGCAGTTCGTGCCCGCTCACCGTGACCCGCCACGGCCGTCCGCTGCCGTGGTGCAGCAGGAACAGCCACTCTCGGCCGTCCTCGGCACGGCGGACGACAGCCTCGGCCCCCTCTGGGAGATCGGGGAGGACGGGCCGCACCCCAGCCTCCCCGAGCAGGCGGCCCACCAGCGCGGTATAGGCCCGGTCGTCCAGGCGCGTGGACAGGTACCAGCCGGTGCCTGTACCGAAGCCGTGCCGGGTGAGCGCCGGCAGGCCGTCCGGGTACTCTGCCACGGTCTTTGCGGCTCCCGAGGCGCCGAGGTACTCACTCCACACGGAACCTGACGACCCATCGGAGAGGGTGATCTCGGCACCGGCGGCCAGCGGCCGGTGCTCCTCCACCCGAACACCCAGGGCCTCGCGCAGCGGCGCGGCAGGGTAGCCGCCGAGGCGGGCCCGGTGATACTGGTCGACGACGCCACTGAAGTACTGGACGAGCAGCACGCCGCCCTGCCGCACGTACTCCCGCAGATTCTCCGCCGCCGCGTCCGACAACAAGTACAGCGCCGGGGCGACGACCAGCCGGTACTGCGTCAGGTCGGCCCCCGGGTGGGCGAAGTCGACAATAACGCCGGCGTCCCACAGGGCGCGATGGGCGCGGCGCAGAGTGCCGCGGTAGTCCAGTTCGGAGGAGGGCAACCCCTGGCTGTCCAGGCCCCACCAGGCGTCCGCGTCGTGGAGGACGGCTGCTTCGGCGGTGATCCGGGAACCTGCCAGCTCGCCGAGTCGGGCGACGGCCTCGCCGACCTGGACGGCCTCGCGGAAGATCCTGGACTCCGGTCCGGTGTGCGGGACGAGTGCGGAGTGCCAGATCTCGGCTCCGGCCCGGGGCTGCCGCCACTGGAAGAAGAGCACGCCGTCGGAGCCGTGTGCGAGGTGCTGGAGCGAGTGCCGCAGCATCTCCCCGGGCTCTTTGGGCAGGGTGCGGTCCCCGGCATAGATGGTGCTGGGGCCCTGCTCGATCAGCAGCCAGGGCTTGCCGCCGCCGAAGGAGCGGGCCCGGTCGCCGCCGAAGGCGATGTCGGCGGCGGCGTCCAAACCCGGGGCGTCCGGGTAATGGTCGATGCCGACGAAGTCGACCTCGCGGCCGAAGGCCCACAGATCGAGGTTCTGGTAGCCGGGCAGCATCAGGTTGGTGGTGACCGGCCGGTCGCTGTGGGCGCGGATGGCGTCGCGCTGTTCGCGGTAGGCGGCCAAGGCCTCGTCGGACCAGTAGCGGCGGAAGTCGATGACCTGCGCCGGGTTTCGGTGCCACTGGGTGGCCCGGGGCGGCAGGATCTCCTGCCAGCTGCCGTAGTGCTGGCTCCAGAAAGCCGTCCCCCAGGCTGAGTTGACGGCGTCGAGACTGCCGTACCGGTGCTGCAGCCAGCGCCGGAACCCTTCTGCCACGTGGTCGCAGACGCATACTGTGGCGTACTCGTTGTGGACGTGCCAGAGCGCGGTGGCCGGGTGGTTCCCGTAGCGCTCGGCCAGGGCGGTGGCGATCCGCCGTGAGGCCTGGCGGTAGGCGGGGGCGGCCAGGCAGTAGGTGTCGCGGCTGCCGTGGACGAGCCGAGCGCCCTCGGGGGCGACCGGCATGGCGTCGGGGTGGGCCAAGGTGAACCAAGGCGGCGGGGACGCGGTCGGGGTGGCCAGGTCGACGGCGACGCCGTTGGCGTGGAGCCGATCCAACTGGGCGTCTAGCCAGCCGAATTCGTACCGGCCTTCCTCGGGCTCGAGCAGCGCCCAGGAAAAGACGCCGACGGTGGCGAGGTTGACCCGTGCCTGACGCATCAGCAGGTCGTCCTCCTTCCACACACCCGCGTCCCACTGCTCGGGGTTGTAGTCCCCGCCGAAGGCGAGGCCGCCGAGGCGGCGAGTCAGCTGCCCGGTCACGACTCGCCTGCCCGGACGGGGAGTTCGTCGCTGTCGCGGAGGAATGGGGGGATGCTTTCCAGCGGGGCCTCGATACGGATGGTGCTGCAGCCTTGGTGAACATCACCCGTCCCGGCCTCGGTCCAGCTCGCACCCGGCAGCAGGTAGACCTCGCGCTCGCGGGCTCCTGCCTCGGTGACAGGGGCGACGAGCAGGTCCGGGCCGAGCAGGAAGGAGTCCTCGACGGTCCAGACGTGCTCGTCCTCGGGTAACTCCAGCAGCGGCCGCACCGGCGGGAGGCAGCTGGAGGCGAGGGTGTGCGTCTGCTCCGGCAACAGCGCGCCGCCGGGCGTCGTCCGGACCCGCATGGCGTCCACCCCGCTCGCCGCGCCACACAGGGTTTCGCCCTCAGCCCGCCACTCGCTAGCGTGACCGAGGTCGTGGAAGAAGTTGAACATGAAGGGACGACTCCATTTGCTAGTAGTTCAATGTGCGCTTCCGGGGCCCGGGGGTGGTCCCGCACGCTGGCCTTCGGCCGGGATACCCCTGCACCTATGCGCGTCGCTTTGAGCCTCCGCGGCTCAAGAGGCCGGCACGGAACCGGGCCGGTGCTTTCGCGGGGCGTGAGAACCTGTGTCAGCCGGGTGGCATCGTCCGTGGGGCCTGCTCCACGCGCTCCCGGGTGGGTCCGGGGACGAAGTGCTTGCCGTTGAAGATGTAGCTCACCGTGCTCGGAAAGACGCCTGCGCGTTGGTCACCTGGGTCAGTGTCACCATGCCGGTGGTCATCTCTCTGCTTTCCGCGTGGATCGCCGCGGCATCGGGCCGTCGCGGGTCAGCCCTTGATGGCCCCGGTGAGTACGCCGGTCTTGAAGTGCTTCTGCATGAAGGGATACACCAGCAGGATCGGGACCAGTGTCAGCACCACCACGGCCATCTGCAGCGACTGGGGCGCTGTCTGCGCGTGGATTCCGCCGAAGCCGTTGTTGACCGATCCGGGCATGGTCAAGCCGTAATTGACGTACTGCAGGAGTACGTACTGCAGTGGCCACTTGGCGCTGTCGGTCGGCATGTAGAGCATGACGTTGAAGAACGCGTTCCAGTAGCCGACGGCATAGAAGAGGGCCACGACCGCGGTGACCGCGCGGGAGGTGGGCAGCACCACCGACCAGAGGATGCGCCACTCGCTGCACCCGTCCATCCGGGCCGCGTCGATGAGGTCCGCCGCGGTGCCGGAGTAGAAGGAGCGCAGGACCAGGATGTTGAAGACGGAGACGGCGCTGGGCAGGATCAGCGCCCAGTACTGGCCGTAGCCGCCGAGGCCCGTGACGACCAGGTAGGTGGGGATCAGGCCGCCGCTGACGAACATGGTGACGATCAACACCATCAGGATGCCGCGGTGGCCGAGCGAGCGGGACCGGGAGAGGCCGTAGGCGCACAGCACCGAGACCACCATCGACAGCGCCGTGCCGATGACCGTGATGCCGAGGCTGACCAGGACGGCGCGGGTGACGGGGCCCTCGGTGAGCATCTGCCGGTAGGCACCGAGGGTGAGACCGTCGGGCCAGAGCACCAGCCCGCCGGCACGGTTGATGGCGCCGGGGGTGGAGAGACTGGTGAGCACGACGATGTAGAGCGGCACCAGGACCGCGGCGAGGACCAGGACGAGGACACCGCCCTTGAGTGTCTGCCCGGCGACGGTCGGCTTCTCCTCCCAGACGGCACGACCGCGGTGACGGTCGGGCCGGCGGGCGGGGGCGGTCTGCGGGGGAGTCAGCGTCTGGCTCATTTGCGATACAACCCGTCCTCACCGAAGGAGTGCGCGACCCTGTTGGCGCCCCAGATCAGGAGCATGGAGATCACGCTCTTGAACAGTCCGGCGGCGGCGCCGTAGCTGTAGTTGTTGGTGGCGATGCCGTAGTAGAAGGAGAAGGTGTCCAGCACGTCGGCGGTGTCGTGGCCGACGGCGTTGCGCTGGATCAGGAACTGCTCGAAGCCGACGGACAGGGCGTTCCCCAGGCGCAGCACGAGCATCAGAACGATGACCCCGCGCATCCCGGAGAGGGTGATGTGCCACATCCGGCGCCAGCGGCCCGCGCCGTCGACGGCAGCGGCCTCGTAGAGGTTCTGGTCGATGGCGGCGAGCGCGGCGAGGAAGACGATGACGCCCCAGCCGGCCTCCTTCCACACGGCCTGGGAGGTGATCAGGAGCGCGAAGGTGTCCGGGTTGGTCATGATGTTCCAGGGGCCCAGGTCGTGCTGGGCGAGGAAGTGGTTGAGCACTCCGGCGCCGCCGAGCATCTCCTGGAAGAGGGTGATGGCCAGCACCCAGGAGAAGAAGTGGGGCAGGTACACCACGGACTGGATGAAGTTCCGCAGCCGTTCGCTGAGCACCGTGTTGAGCAGCAGCGCCAGCCCGATCGGCACGGGGAAGAAGAGGATCAGCTGGACGAAGCTGAGCCAGAGGGTGTTGCGCAGTGCCTCCCAGAACAGCGGGTCGTGGAAGAGCTGACGGAACTGGTCGAGTCCGGCCCAGTCGCTGTGCACCACCCCGACCAGCGGGTCGTAGTACTCGAAGGCCGTGACGAGGCCGAAGAGCGGCGCGTAGTTGAAGACCAGCAGCAGCGCGACCGCCGGCAGGGTCATGACGATCAGCGACTTGTCCCGGCGCAGCCGCAACCGCAGACTCATGCGGTTCGCCGGGGGAGGGGATCCCCCTCCTCCCGCGACCCCTGCCGACGTCGACGTCGATTCCTTCTTGTTCTTGGTGGTGATCGTGGCGGCCACCGCTCCTCCTCGCTGTGCGACGGCCGCTGCGACGCGGCCGGTCCGCACGCCGTCGTCCGCTACTGGCCGCTGCCGCTCTTCTCCAGTACGGCGGTCTGATACCACTCGGTCAGCCGGTCGCCGCCGCTGGCCTTCCAGGAGGCGATGGCGGCCTGGACGTCCGAGACCTTCTTGATGCCGTGGTAGCAGTCCTTGATCGCGTCCTCGACGGCCTGCGCGGTGTCGGCGGTGGCGTAGCGCTTGGGCACGGTGATGTTCATGTTCCAGAACACCGGTTTGTAGACGTACTTCACGGTCCGGGCCGACCAGGCGGTGTAGTCCTCGGTCACCGAGTTGGCGCCCGGGTTGCTGACGACCTGCGGAGCGGATGCCAGGAAGTTGAACGTCTGCTGCTGCGCGGTCTTCTTGCCTTCGTCGGTGTACGTGGGAATGCCGTTCACCATCGTGTAGTGGACGCCTTCGACGCCGTAGACGACCTGCGTGTACTCGGCCGAACCGAAGGGCGCGGCAAGGTAGTTGGCGACGGCCAGCAGCTCCTCGATCTGGTCGCCCTTCAGCTTGGCGTTGAGGTAGCTCATGATGCTGGTGGAGGGGCCGAGGAAGGTCTGGGGCTTGGACTTGCCGTCGGCGGAGATGATGTCGAAGGCCGCACGGCGGTAGTTCTTGTTCGCGGCGATGCCGGACTGGTGGTCCGCCAGGTTCCACGCGCCGGTGCCGCCGCCCTCGATCAGGGCCTTTCCGGCGTAGAACCGGGAGAGGCCGTTGTTGGTGTCGCCCGCCCGCGCGTCCGGGTGGACGTAACCGGCCTTGGCGAGCCGGTAGTGCCAGTTCAGGGCCTCCAGGAACTCGGGCATGTCGTACTTGTGCACGAGCTTGCCCTTCTTGATCGTGAACTTGTTGGGGACTCCCCACGCCTGGTACAGGTAGGTCCACACGTCGTCGTAGGCCCACACGCCGCGCTTGACGTCGGTCAGCTCCTTGCCCAGGTTCCACAGGTCGTCGGCGGACCTGACCTGGTCCGCGGTGATGCCCTTCGCGCCCAGTATGTCCGCGCGGAAGAAGACGGCCCCTGCCACGGCCATGCCGCCGGCGAAGGAGGGGATGCCGTAGATCTTGTCCTCCCAGGCGGCGGCCTGCCAGGCACCGGTGGGGATCGCGGCCAGGTTCGGATACTTCTTGATCTTGTCGCCGGACAAGTACGGCGTGAGATCGGCCAGTTGGGTGCCCGCCAGCGCGCTGACGTTGAAGGTGGCGTTCCACCAGGACGGCAGCTGGACCCAGTCCGGCAGCTTCTTGGACGCGGTCATCGTCGGGACGACGGTCGCGTAGTCGTTGCCGTTGGCCGGCTTCATGGTCAGGTCGATTCCGAGGGCCTTGTTCATGGCCCGGTAGTAGGAGTTGTCCGGCGGGGGCAGGGTCCCCCAGATCGGGGTCACTGCGGTGTAGCTGCCGCCCTTGCCGGGGATCCCCTGGACCGTGGTCACGGGGTGGGCCGGGTAGGACAGGAAGCCCGGGCTGGTGAACGCTCCGTCGGGTCCGGTGACCGACGGGATGTCCGGCTTCACCGAGGTGCTGGGCTGGTAGTGGGGAAGCGCGGCGGCCAGTCCCGACCGGGAGTTGGTGCCGCCCTTCGAGCCGGAGGATCCGCTTCCGCACGCGGACAGCAACGGGGACAGGGCGGCGGCCCCGGCGACGGCGGCGGCGCCGTTCACGAAGGCTCTGCGATTCATTGCGATGCTCATGGTGGGCGGTCCTTCGGCTCTGAGGTTCTGTGACGAACGTCGTGCGAGGGCTGCGCAGTGGCCGCCTGACCTCGGCGCGGGAGGCGTGAGCGGCTTCGACGAGGTCGAAACGAGGCGTGGATAGTTGCCCGCCAGTCGAAGCGCTTCGACGTCGCCGAGAGGTTAAGCGCGTTGTGGAGCGCCGGGCAAGGGTCGTGCAGGAAACCGAACCGTCAATTTAGAAACCGAAGTTTCTTGGAAACTTTCTCTTGACGTCTCGTCAGGCCCATGCCAGCGTCGAAGCGCTTCAACACGCGGCATCGAGGCCCTGCGACCCGGCCGTACGGTGCCGTCCACCCCCGTCGCCGCACTCCGCAAGGGACCTCACCTGTGAGTACCGCTGCCGTCTCCGCCACGCTGCCCTTCCGCGACCCGGGGCGCCCGCTGGCCGAACGCGTCGAAGACCTGCTGCACCGGCTCACGCCGGAGGAACGCGTCGCGATGCTGCACCAGTACGCGCCCGCCGTTCCCCGTCTGGGCGTCGCCGAGTTCCGCACCGGCACCGAGACCCTGCACGGCGTCGCCTGGCTCGGCGAGGCCACCACGTTCCCGCAGGCGGTCGGCCTGGGTGCGACCTGGGACGAGGACCTGGTCCACGAGGTCGCCGAGGCGATCTCCGTCGAGCAGCGCGCTTTTCACCACCACCGTCCCGCGGTCGTCGGCACCGGTCGCAACAGCCTGCAGGGCTGGGCCCCCGTGGTGAACCTGCTGCGGGACCCGCGCTGGGGCCGCAACGAGGAGGGCTACTCCGAGGACGCCCTCGTCTCCGCCCGGCTCGGCGCCGCCTTCTGCCGCGGCATGTCCGGCGACGACCCGGACCACCTGCGCACCGCGCCGGTCCTCAAGCACTTCCTCGCCTACAACAACGAGGACGACCGCTGCACCACCTCCTCCGGCCTGCGGCCCCGGGTCCTGCACGAGTACGACCTCGCCGCCTTCCGGCTCGCCATCGCCACCGGCGCGGCCACCGGCGTGATGGCCGCCTACAACCTGGTCAACGGCCGTCCCTGCCACGTCAGTCCGCTCCTCAAGCAGCAGCTGAGGGAGTGGGCGAAGCCCACCGGCCACGAACTCTTCGTCGTCAGCGACGCCGACGCCCCCTCGAACCTGGTGGACCCCGAGCACTACTTCGACGACCACGCCGAGTCGCACGCCGCCGCGCTGAAGGCCGGCATCGACAGCTTCACCGACCACTTCCAGGACAGCGCCCCCACCTTCGGCCGGATCAGCGCTGCCCTGGAGCGCGGCCTGCTGTCGATGGCGGACGTGGACCGGGCCGTGCGCCGTCAGCTGTCGATACGCTTCCGGCTCGGCGAGTTCGACCCCGAGCACGACCCGTACGCGGGGATCGGCTGGGACGTCGTCAACTCCCCGGCCCATCAGGCGCTCGCGCTGCGCGCGGCCACCGAGTCGGTCGTGCTGCTCAAGAACACCGGAGCGCTGCCGCTCGCCACCGACCGACGTGTGGCCGTGGTGGGGCCGCTCGCCCGCACCCTGTTCGAGGACTGGTACAGCGGCAGCCACCCGTACCGGATCACCGTTGCCGACGGCCTCAGCGTCGAGGGCGTCGAAGGCGTCGACCGGATCGTGCTGCGCACCGCCGACGGCCGCGCACTCGGCGCCGTGGGCCCGGAGGGCCGGCTGACCCTGACGGACGCCCAGGACACCGACCCCGCCGCCCAGTGGGACCTCTTCGACTGGGACCTGGGGATGCTCACCCTGCGCTCCGCCGCCAGCGGCCGCTACGCCTCGCTGCGCGACGCGGACCACCAGGTCGCCGCCGACCGGGACCAGCCCGGTGAGTGGGAGGTCCACGAAACCTTCCGCCTCGAACCGGCCGGGGACGGAGCGGAGTTGCTCTTCAACATCTGCAACAGCCGTTACGCCCAGGCCGATCCGGACACCGGTGTCCTCACCATGACCGCCGAGACCCCGGAGCAGGCCGTCCGGTTCACCCGGACCGTGGTGCGCGACGGCGTCGCCGAGGCCGTCGCGGCCGCGCGGAGCGCCGACACGGTCGTCGTGGTGGTCGGCAACGACCCGCACATCAACGGCAAGGAGACCACGGACCGAGTCGGTCTGCGGCTACCGCCCCAGCAGGACCGGCTGCTGCGCGAGATCGCCGCGGTCCATGACGAGACCGTGCTGGTCGTCATGTCCAGCTACCCCTACGCGCTGGACTGGGCCGACGAGCACGTGCCCGCGGTGTTGTGGATCTCGCACGCCGGCCAGGAGACCGGCCGGGCCCTCGCCCAGGTGCTGCGCGGCGAGGCCGACCCGGCAGGCCGCCTCCCGCAGACCTGGTACCGGGGCGACGACCAGCTGCCCGGCCGCCTGGACTACGACATCATCAAGGCCGGCTGGACATACCAGTACCACCGCACCGCCCCGCTCTACGCCTTCGGCCACGGCCTGTCGTACACCCGCTTCGACTACACCCAACTCGCCCTGGACCAGGAGGGGTTGGGCCAGGACGGCGAGATGCGGGTCCGGGTCTCGCTGCGCAACGCCGGGCCGCGCGCGGGCACGGAGACCGTGCAGCTCTACGCCCGCGCCCTGGACGCCCGCTACCAGGCTCCGCGGCTGAAACTCGTCGCGTTCCGCAAGGCGCGCCTGGCGGCGGGCCAGGCAACGGAGCTGGAGTTCCGGCTGCCGGTCGCCGATGCGCTGTCCCACTGGGACGTGGTCACTGGCGCCTTCACCGTGGACCCCGGCCGCTACGAACTGGTGCTCGCCCGTTCGGCGGCGGCTCCCGCCCTGACCGCGCAGCTGACGGTCACCGGCCCCGCCCCGCGGCCGCGCGGCGCGCTCGAAGGCCCGCTGCGCGCGGTCGACTTCGACGACTACGAGGACCTCGCCCTGGTCGACGCCACCCGCGAGGACGGTGACGCGGTGACCCCGGCCGGCGAGACCGCGACGCTGCTATTCCGCCAGGTGGACCTGAGCGGCGCGGGCCGGCTCGCGGTCGAGGTGTCCCGCACGGGGGAGGGGGCCGCCGCCGTGCTCGAACTCCACGCGGGGGAGCGCAGGTTGGCGGCCCTGGAGGTGCGCGTCACCGGCGATCGCTACGCCTGGACCACCGTCACCTCCCCGCTGGCCGAGCAACTAGAGGGCGTACACGACCTGCGCATCGTCCTCACCGGCGAACAGCGGCTGCGCACGCTGACCTTCGCGCCCTGAACCGTCGTGCGGATCCACCGAACCACAGACCGAGAACCGAAGGGACCCGACGAGGTGTACGACGAGAACGCGACGGCATCCGCCACCAACCCGGTGATCCCGGGCTTCCACCCCGACCCCAGCGTCTGCCGTGTCGGCGAGGACTACTACCTCGCCTGTTCGAGCTTCGAGTACTTCCCCGGCATCCCGCTCTTCCACAGCCGGGACCTGGTGCACTGGACCCAGATAGGCAACGTCCTTGACCGGCCGAGCCAGCTCCGCCTGCCCCGGGACACCCCCTCCTCCGGCGGTCTCTACGCACCCACCCTGCGCCATCACGACGGACGGTTCTGGCTGATCGTCACCAATGTCGCCCCCGGCGAGGGCAATCTGGTGGTCAGCGCGACCGACCCCGCCGGCCCCTGGACCGACCCGGTCCGGCTGCCCGGAGTCCCCGGCATCGACCCCGATCTGGCCTGGGACGAGGAAGGCAACTGCTGGTGCACCATCTCCGGGGTTGCCCAGGTCCGTATCGACCCGACCACGGGCGAGGCCTTCGGCGAGCCGCGGCCGGTGTGGTCCGGCACCCCGGGTGCCGCCGCCCCGGAGGCCCCGCACCTGTACCGGATCGGCGACTACTGGTACCTGATGATCGCCGAGGGCGGCACCGAGCGCGGCCACGGTGTCTCCATCGCCCGCGGCACTTCCCCCAACGGCCCCTTCGAGCCCTGTCCGGCCAACCCGATCCTGACCCACCGCAGCACCAATCGGCCCATCCAGAACACCGGCCACGCCGATCTCGTCCAGGCCTCGGACGGCTCCTGGTGGATGGTGCTGCTGGGCGTCCGCCCACAGGGTGGCACCCCCGGGTGGCACATCCTGGGCCGGGAGACCTTCCTGGCCCCCGTGGACTGGGTCGACGGCTGGCCCGTCGTCGGTGAGGTCAATCCCGAACTCCCGCAGATGCCCTGGCCGTTGGTGCCGACCGCCGTGCCGGACGAGCGCGACGACTTCGACTCGAACGAGCTGCGGCGCTCCTGGATCTCACTGCACGACCGCCCGGCCGAGCACTACACCACCAAGGAGCGCTCCAACTGGCTGACCCTGCGGGCTCGCGGGACCTCCCTGGACGAACCCGACGTCATCTTCCTCGGGCGGCGCCAGCAGCACCTCGGCTTCGAGGCGCGGACCCTCGTCGACTGTTCCGAGGGCACCGGGGGCCTGGCCGTCCGCCTGGACGACCGGCACCACTACGCCATCGAGGCGACGCCCGAGGGCACCGTCCGGGTGATCGGCCGCGTCGGATCGCTGCGCTCCTTGGCAGCGGAACTCGCGCTGCCCGCAGGTCCCGTCGCGCTCACCGTGCGCACCGGAGAGGTACCCCGGCCCCACGACTCGCGCACCGGCCCCGACTCCCTGGTCTTCGGCGTCGAGACACCCGACGGAACGACGACGGACGTGGCCTCGCTGGACGGCCGCTACCTCTCGACCGAGGTCGCCGGAGGCTTCACCGGCCGGGTCGTCGGCCTGTACGCCGTCGACGGCGCCGTGCACTTCGACTGGTTCGACTACATCCCTGCTCATCACTGACGAGGAGTCTCGATCCGCACCCTCCCGCAACCACCCGCACGCACAGAGAGGACCGCACCTTGTACCGGACACAACGCCTCACGAGACGTGGGCATGAGGACAACAGCCGAAGCTTCAGACCGCTCCGCCGTTGCGTCGGACTGTTGCTCGCGCTCGCAGCCGCGACCCACCTCGCCTGGGGCGGCGCCGCCTTCGCCGCCTCACAAGCGCCCCAGGCGCCCGCCGTGCCCTCCGACCGCATGGCCGTCGTCAAGGCCATGCAGCCCAGCTGGAACCTCGGCAACACCCTGGACGCCATCCCGGACGAGACCTCCTGGGGCAACCCGCCGATCACCAAGGCCCTGCTCGACACCGTCAAGGCCCAGGGCTTCCGCAGTGTCCGGCTCCCCGTCACCTGGGGCAGCCACCAGTCGTCGACGGCGCCGTACACCATCGACCCCGCGTTCATGAAGCGGGTCAAGCAGGTCGTCGACTGGGCCATCGCCGACGGCCTCTACGTGGACCTCAACCTCCACCACGACTCGTGGACGTGGATCGCCGACATGCCCTCCGACCACGACGGGGTGCTGGCCCGGTTCGACGCCACCTGGACCCAGATCGCCGACGCCTTCAAGGACGAGCCGCGCCTCCTGCTGTTCGAGAGCGTCAACGAGCCGCAGTTCAACAACGCCACCGACGCCCAGAAGCAGGAGCTGCTGAACGAGCTCAACACCTCGTTCCACCGCATCGTCCGCGCCTCCGGCGGCGGCAACACCGACAGGCTGCTGCTCCTGCCCACGGTGTACTGCACGCCCAGCCAGTCCCTGATGGAGGCCCTCTCCGCCGAGATGGCCTCGCTCAAGGACGACAACATCGCCGCGACCGTGCACTACTACGGTTTCTGGCCCTTCAGCGTCAACATCGCCGGCTACACCCGCTACGAGGCCACCTCACAGCAGGACATGACGCAGGCCTTCACGCAGATGCACGACATCTTCGTCGCCAAGGGCATACCGGTGTACCTGGGGGAGTTCGGCCTCCTCAACTACCCGGACTTCAACCACCCGGCCACGGTCGAACGCGGCGAGGCGTTCAAGTACTTCGAACAACTCGGTCACGAGGCCCGGGTCAACGGGGTCACCACCGCGCTGTGGGACGCCTTCAACTACCTCAACAGGGAGACCCTGCAGTGGCGTGACCTCGAACTGATCAACCGGATCAGGTCCGCCTGGACCACGCGCTCCGGGACCGCCTCCAGCGACACCGTCTACCTGCCCAAGTCGGGCGCCATCGCCGCGCAGACGCTCACCCTGAACCCGAACGGAACCTCCTTCCGCGGTGTGTGGCAGGGCAACCGGAAGCTCACCCAGGGCCGCGACTACACCGTCTCGGGCGACCGGGTCACCCTCACCGCCGCCGCTCTCACCCGCCTCGCCGGGGACCGCGCCTACGGGGAGAACTCGACCATCCAGTTCCGCTTCGACTGCGGTCGGCCCTGGCCCGTCCACGTCCGCACGTACGACGCCCCCGTGCTCTCGAACGCGTCCGGCACGAGCGACGGCCTGGTCGTCCCCACGGACTTCCGGGGTGACCAACTGGCCACCATGGAGGCGAAGTACGCGGACGGGTCCAACGCCGGCACCGCCACCTGGACCTCCTACCAGCAGTTCAACACGACGTTCTCCCCGGACTACCCCGGCCGGGCGATCGACCTCACCCCAGCCTTCCTGGGCAGCCTCACCGACGGCGCACCGGTCACCCTCACCTTCCACTTCTGGAGCGGCACCACCGTGACGTACCAGGTCACCCGCTCCGGCACCACGGTGACGGGGTCGAGCACCTGACTCTGAGGACCCGCGTTGGCCCGGTCACGGTGGCACTGCCCGTGACCGGGCCGGTCACGCAACACAAAGCGCCGCGGAACAAGCGGGAGAAACACGCGCGGCGGTCGCTCGCCGGCCTGAAGTGCCACAATGAACCGGGGAACGGCGACAGCATAAAGAGCTGCGGCAGCAAGGGAAGGCGAGCGTGGCGGACAACGGGGCGGACGCGTCGGCGGAGCACGCGGGAGACGTTCCCGACGAATCTCGGGGGCCGGTCACGATCGCGTACATCGCCGAGACGGCCGGAGTTTCGATCCCCACCGTTTCGAAGGTGCTCAACGGCAGGTCGGGCGTCTCCAGCGGCACCCGCGCCCGCGTCGAGGAACTGATCAACCGCTACGGCTACAAGAAGCCGCCGGGCAGCCGCAACACCACCATGGAGTTGGTGTTCCGCGAACTGAAGAGCCTGTGGGCGGTCGAGATCATCCGTGGCGTCGAGCGAGTGGCCAGCAAGAACCGGGTGGGCGTGATGGTCTCCGAGTTCGGGCTCCATGACGCACCCACCCGGACCTTGGAGGACATGGTGGGCCGCCGGCCGCACTGCGTGCTGTCCGTGGCCCAACTGTCCGACGAGGAGCGCGAGCAACTCAGCGCCAAGGGCATCCCCTTCGTCGTCTTCGACCCGACGGAGGAGCCCCCCGACGGCGTGCCCTTCGTCGGCGCCACCAACTGGCGTGGTGGCCAGTCGGCGACCCGGCACCTGATCGACCTCGGGCACCGCCGCATCGCGATGATCGGCGGTCCCCGGGAGGTCTCCTGTTTCCGCGCACGGCAGGCCGGCTACACATCCGCCCTGGACGCGGCGGGCCTGCCCGCCGACCCCGACCTGGTGATCAATGCACCGCTCACCAGGGAAGGCGGCAGCGAAGCCGCGCGTGAGCTGCTGACGCGGAGCGAGCGGCCCACCGCCGTCTTCGCCTCGAACGACCTGCAGGCACTGGGTGTCTACCAGGCTGCCCGCGAATTGGGACTCACCATTCCCGGCGACCTCAGCGTCGTGGGTTTCGACGACCTCCCTGTCGTGGCATGGGTGGACCCGCCGCTGACGACGGTTCACCAACCGCTGACGGAGATGGCGACGGCGGCCACCGAGCTCGCGCTCTCTCTCGGCCGCGGCGAGAGACCGGCGCAGATCGGCGTGGAGATCGCCACCACGCTCACCGTGCGCAGCAGCACCGCCAAACCCGCGAAGAAGCAGAAGAAGGTCTGAGGCCACAAGGACAGGAACAGACTGACAAGGGCTGAGGAGTACGAACACCGCTCACTCACTCTGACCGGCAAAGACGTCATGGATGAGCGTTGATCGGCAAGGACCACCAAGATCCTAAAAGGACTCATGATCCGCCGACCGTTGGTTCGAGCCCCACCCGCCCCGCCACGCACGCCTGCACCTGAGGAAACGTCTCAGCATGCGACTCAGGAGTTCAACACCGTCGCCTTTATAGGGCTGTTCGCAGAGGACGGCCCTACGGCGGCCTTGGCCACCTCATCGGTCGGTCCAAGCGGCGCGCGCGTTGCCTCGATCAGCTCCTTGCCCGCTCGGCCGGTGTCTGGGCCGGGCCCCTCGCCTTCGCCGGGTTCCTCAACCCGGCAGGCTCGGTGCCCGCACTGCAGGCGTGCCGCAAGGTGTTCGTCCCCACCCAACTACGGCTCCGAGACTCCAGGCGATACTCAGCGTCAGCGTGTTCGCCGCCGACACCGACGAAGAGGCCCACCGCATGACCTGGCCGATGCGTGCCGTCTTCGCCTGCGCGGGCCGCTCCGGACGGATACCCGACATCGTGTCCGTCGACGAAGCCTCTCGCATGCTCACCACGGCGCAGAAGGACGAACCGTCCCGGATCGTGGGCGGGCGGTGGCCCCGCCAGGTCGCCGGCAGCCCGGAAACCGTACGCGACCAGCTCCTGCAGATGATCGAGCAGACCGGCGCGACCGAAGTCATGCTCCAGAGCATCAGCCCCGACCAGGAAGCCCGCCGTCACTCCCACGCGCTCGTCGCCGAGGCACTTGGCATCAAGCCCGATGTGCGGTCGGCCACGACCAGCGCCGCCTAGGTGCTCCGGGCTTCCTGACCCCTGCTCGGCGGGGACTGCTGGTCAGGACGACCCGGCCGGTGACCGACTGCGGGTTGTCCAGGAGGCTGTAGATCGGGCACTTGCGCTCGACCGTCTCGTGCAGTGCGCGGATACGGGCCTCGCCGGCGGGTGAGGTGATGCGCACGGTGTAGGAGATGTTGTGCGGGTCGATCGCCACCTCAACGAAGCCGGGCCGCCCGGCGCGCGGTTCGTGGTCGGCCTGGACCTCCACCTCCAGGGAGTCTAACGGGATCCGCAGGTTGGCGGCCTGAGCCGCGGTCAGAGCGGCCAGCACAGTGATCAGCAAGCCGGTGCGGCGTGGCGGCCCTGACGCCGCTCGCGTAGCAGACTGCCCGGCGGTGGTTGTGGAGGAGGACGAAGTCATCGGCGGTTACCCGGCCCTTTCGGCAGGTGCTGCGCCGGCGGCCGGCTGAGGCAGGCGACCTTGGCGAGCGCCCAGGCCGTGCTGCTGGTGCCTGTCGTGATGTTGCCAGGTGGCCGACGCGAACGTCGGTCACCCGGCAGGGGGAGGGAGTCAGCTGGTGGCGTTGCTCTGGGAGATGGCGTAGACGCGGTTGTCGGGGGCGCGGAAGAGCCGGAAGCGGTAGTCGCTGCCGCCGGCTCCGGCGCCGGGGACCACCTGGACGGTGGAGACCCACTCGGCGCCGTTGTTCTGGAGCTGGGTCATGGCCTTGTCCAGATTCGTGGTGTTGAAGCCGAAGGCGATGGAGGTGGGGCTGGTGCGCCAGGGGTACTGGGGGGCCTTCGGTCCGTAGAGCTCGAACAGGTTGCCGTTTTCTGTTCCGAAGACGGAGAACTGCTTCGCTTCGTTGAGGGGGGTGAGGCCCAGGCCCTTCGCGGCGAGCTTCTTCATCGCGGGGTACTGCTCGGCGGTCAAGGCGACAGCGCCCCATTGCAGCTTGTTGATCCCTGCGGATCCGGTGTCCTCATTGCTCACCGGTTTCCGGGGGTCGGTGCCGCTTTGAGCGATGGCGTAGACGCGGTTGTCGGGGGCGCGGAAGAGCCGGAAGCGGTAGTCGCTGCCGCCGGCTCCGGCGCCGGGAACCACCTGGACGGTGGAGGCCCACTTGGCACCGTTGGCCTGCAGCGCCTTCTCGGCGGTGTTCAGGTTGGTGGAATCAAAGCCGATCGCTGTCGAGGTGGGGCTTGTGCGCCAGGGGTACTGAGGGGCCTTCGGTCCATAGAGCTCGAACAGGTTGCCGTTGGGCGTCGTGAAGACGGAGAACTCCTCCGAGCTGTTCACCAGGTTCAGGCCGAGGGCTTTCTGGGCGAATTCCTTCATCGCGGGGTACTGCCGGGCGGTCAGGGCGACCGCCCCCCACTGCAGCCTGGTGGTACCCGCGTCAGCGGTGGGGG
The DNA here is from genome assembly GCF_040298885.1 of Streptomyces sp. NPDC001137. Lineage (NCBI taxonomy): Bacteria > Bacillati > Actinomycetota > Actinomycetes > Kitasatosporales > Streptomycetaceae > Streptomyces > Streptomyces sp. NPDC001137. The sequence continues at coordinate 13,075 of NZ_JBEPBA010000003.1, read as the reverse complement.
CGGTCTCATTCGTGCTGGGACCGGTCTCGGGCGACGCCAGCGCCAGGCTGGTGGCCGTGAGGGATGCGCCTACCACCAGCGCCCCTGCTATCACGGTGCGGCGTGTGAAGGAAATGGTCATGAGAGGTGCTCCTGAGGGTGGGGGGCTGCAGTGTCGTCGGTGGGTGTCGCCCCGCGCTGTGGTGCGGAACCGGCCAGAACCCGAATTCCATGACGAGCCCGCTCCGAGCGACGCACCAGCGAATAGTTGATGCGTGAACAACCTAGAGCGAGTTGGTATACGTGTCAACTATCTGTAGGCGAAGCCGGGCGCCGGGCCCCGGTCCCACTCCTCGCCTTGATCGCCTCGACCTGCGTTTCTGCTCGGCGGCGATGCCCCTGGATCGAAGGTTGGAGCGGCTGTCGAGGTGTGGCGGCTTGAGATGGGGGTTGGGTTGGCGCGCGCGGTGATCCGGCGCTCAGTGCGGTCGAGCCGGACTTCTGTGTCGTGTTCCGTTCGTGCGCGTAGGGGCGCAGGTGCATGCCCCCACTGGACAGGTCCTGGCCGCACCCTGATTAGTTCACGCATGAACTAATCAGGGTAGGATGGCGCGGTGAGCACGGAGCACTGGAATGCGCGAGAGAGTCAGGCGTGGCGAGGTCTGCTGGATGCGCAGCGGCTGGTACGCGAGCAGGTGGAGCGGGATCTTGCGCGCGAGACGGATCTGTCCCCGCAGGACTACACGGTGCTGGTCGCGCTGACCGAGGCGCCGGAGGGGAGGATGCGCCCCACGGACCTTGCCGCGGCCATCAGCTGGGAGAAGAGCCGGCTGTCGAACCACGCGGTGCGCATGGAGAAGCGGGGTCTGGTGTCCCGCGAGGGGTATCGCGGTGACGGACGCGGTTCCGTGGTCGCGGTCACCGATGCCGGGCGTGCGGCGATCCGGTCGGCGGCGCCGCTGCACCGCGCGCACGTGAGGAAGTACTTCCTCGACGCATTGACCGCTGAGCAGCAGGAGGCGCTGATCGACATCTCCGCCAGCCTCATCCGGCATGTGACCGCCGCAGGTCGGGCCGAGGGGGCGGCCGACGGCTGATGCCCCTCGGGCATGTAGTTGACGCGTGTACTACCTTCGGGTTAGGTTGTACACGTATCAACTACTTGGCGGGTGTGCCCGCCCGGAAGGTCGCGTCATGGAGTTCGGAATTTTCGGCGTCGGGGACCTCTCCCCTCACCCGGTCACGGGGAAGACGGTCAGCGAGACCGAGAGGATCCGGGGCATCGTCCGCATCGCGCGGCACGCCGACGAGGTCGGCTTCGACGTCTATGCGATCGGCGAGCACCACAACCCGCCCTTCATCTCCAGCGCGGGCGCCGCGATCCTGGCCTCCATCGCCGCGCAGACGACGAACATCACTCTGTCGACGTCGACGACCCTGATCACCACGACCGACCCGGTGCGGATCGCGGAGGAGTTCGCCACCCTGCAGCACCTCGCGGGCGACCGGGTCGACATCATGCTCGGCCGCGGGAACACCCCCGAGGTCTATCCGTGGTTCGGCCAGGACATCCGCCAGGGCATCCCCCTGGCCATAGAGAACTACGCTCTGCTGCGCCGGCTGTGGGACGAGGATGTCATCGACTGGGAGGGGAGGTTCCGGGCCCCGCTGCGGGGCTTCACCTCCATGCCCCGGCCGCTGAACGGCGCCCAGCCGTTTGTCTGGCACGGCTCGATCCGCTCGCCCGAGATCGCCGAGCAGGCCGCGTACTACGGCGACGGCTTCTTCGTGAACAACCTGTTCATGACCATGGAGTACTTCAAGGACTTCGTCGACTACTACCGCGCCCGCTTCGAACACCATGGCCACGGCCCCGCCGTCGGCGCGATCGTCGGCGCCGGAGGTGGCGCCTTCGTCCGCAGGAACAGTCAGGACGCCGTCGCCGAGTACATGCCCTACTTCCGTGGGGGCAGCCGCTTCCACTCCGGCGACTTCGACCAGGTCACGAGGGAGACCGGGCTCACTGTCGGCAGCCCGCAGCAGGTCATCGAGAAGGTCCTCTCCTTCCCCGACTACTTCGGCCCCTACCAGCGCCAACTGTTCGGCCTGGACTTCGGCGGCGTCCCGGAGAAGACCATCCACGAACAGCTCGACTTGTTCGGCTCCGACATTCTCCCCGTCCTGCGCCGCGAGATGCCCACACCTCCGGCAGCCGGAAAGACGCGCACAGCCGCCTGAGCCGCTACATTCCCGCCGCGCCACCCCCTCGCCTCCCCCTGCGCACACGCTGTGCGCGGGTCGCCCCCTCCGCAGTGGCGTGGGGCACCCCAGTCCCCTCTCTCTGTCCGCATCCGACCTCACGGAGAACTACGCCATGACCATCGCCTTCTGGATAGTCGCCGGCCTCGGCACGCTCGTCTTCCTCGCCGCAGGCGGCATGAAGCTCGCCCGAGACCGCGCCGCCCTCAAAGAGGCCAACATGCCCTGGGTGGACGACTTCTCCGCCGGGCCCATCAAGCTCATCGGCCTGGCCGAGGTGCTCGGTGCACTCGGTCTGATCCTGCCCGCCCTGACCGACACCGCGACCGTCCTCAGTCCGATCGCCGGCATCTGCCTCGCGCTGGTCATGCTCGGTGCCGTCAAGGTCCACACCCGCCGCAAGGAATCCCCGGCCGCGCCGGCGGTACTGGCCGTGCTCACCCTCACTGCCGCCGTCCTCGGCTTCGCCGCCCTGTAGAGCCGCGGGCGCGGGACCGCCCACGCATCCAAGTCGCCGGGTGGCTGCCCCACGCCACATCACACGGCCCGTCTATCGCGCCCGCGATACACCCGACCTCCCCACGACGCCCGTCGTCCGACCTTCCGGAAAGAAGTCCGTATGTCCTCCGCTGTCTCCTCCCGCCCCCTGGCCGCTTTCGTCCGCACCGTCCTGCCGGCAGCCATCGCCGCGGCGGTCGCTGTCCTCGTGGCCTACTTCCTCTTCGACATGGCGGGAGCCGACTACACCGTCACCATGTCCGGCAGCCAGAGCACGGTGAACGCGCCGATGGCCGGCATCATGACCCTCCTGATGACCCTGGTCGGAGGCGGTATCGCCCTGGTCATCGCCCGGCGGACCGCACGGCCCGGGCGGACCTTCGTCCTGCTCGTGGCGCTCGCCGTCGTCGTGATGGCGGCAGGGCCCCTCACCTCCGCCCACCAGGGCCTGACCATCGCGGCCCTCGAAGTCCTTCACCTGATCGCGGCGGCGACCGTCCTGCTCATCGTCCTACCGCGCCTCGGCAACAGCCGGACTGCGTCATCCTGATACCCGCCGACCCAGGCAAGCCCCGTACGCCAAGTCACGTTCACCGGAGCGTGTCTGAAAGATCGTGTAAGTCCGTGATGTGAAAACCTGGCCCGGGGCTCGCCCTCGGGCCCTCGGGCCGGGCGGATCGGACGAGTCATGGCAGACAAAGACGAAGCGGCCGCGTACGTGGCCGACGACGAGATGGTTGACGAGGTCGTCGAGCGACTGCTCGACAAGGCTGACGCCTCAGGGGCGGCCCTGCTCGGTGAGGGCGGGCTGCTGACGGAGATCACCCGGGCCGTGCTGGAGCGGGCCCTGGAAGCCGAGATGAGCGAACACCTCGGCTACGAACGCGGAGATCCCGCAGGCCACGGCTCGGGGAACTCCCGCAACGGGACTTCGCCCAAGACCGTCCTCACCGACGCAGGGGCAGTCACGCTGGCGGTTCCACGGGACCGCAACGGCGATTTCGAACCGCGCCTGGTCCCGAAGAACGCCCGTCGGCTCGCCGGGTTCAACGACCGGATCCTCTCCCTCTACGCCCGCGGCATGAGCGTGCGCGACATCCGCTCCCACCTCGCCCAGATCTACGGCGTCGAGGTCAGCCCCGACCTGATCAGCAAGGTCACCGACGCCGTGATCGACGAGCTCGTGACCTGGCAGAACCGGCCCCTCGACGCGGTCTGGCCGATCATCTACATCGACGCGTTGTGGGTGAAAATCCGCTCAGGTTCGGTGACTTCGAAGCCGGTCTACCTGGCCGTCGGCGTCGACATGGACGGCCGCAAAGACGTCCTGGGCATGTGGGTCGGATCCGAAGGCGAAGGCGCCACCACGTGGATGGCGGTCCTGTCAGAACTACGGAATCGGGGCATCGAGGACGTCTGCATCGTCGCCTGCGACGGACTGAAAGGCCTGCCCGACGCGATCACCGCGACCTGGCCCAAGGCCACTGTCCAGACCTGCGTGATCCACCTGACCAGAGCCTCGCTCCGGCTCTCGTCGGTGCGGGACCACCCCAAACTCGTGCCGGCCCTCAAAGCGATCTACGCAGCCCCGACCGAACAGGCCGCCGAACAGGCCCTCGACGCATTCGCTGCCTCTGACCTGGGTGAACGCTACCTAGCGATCGTCCGGACCTGGCGGTCGGCCTGGCCGGAGTTCACGCCCTACCTCGCGTTCCCGTCGGCCATAAGGACGGTGGTCTACTCCACGAACATGGTCGAGTCGATCAACTCGCGGCTCCGCAAAGCCACCCGCAACCGCGGGCACTTCCCCTCGGAACAAGCCGCGTTGAAGGTCCTCTACCTCGCGGTCCGCGAGCAGATCAACCCCAAAGCGCGCGACGCGAACCACGTCGCCGCACACTGGAAAGAGGCACTGAACCAGTTCTCACTCTTCTTCGAGGACCGGCTCAGCATCCAATGAAACCAGGCGACTTACACAAGATCACTGACACGCCCCGTTCACCGTGCTTGGTGTACGGGTTCCTCGCTGTTCAGCTCCGAGAATGTACGAACCCGCGTGCTTCCGTCCGTCTTCGATGTTCTGGAGGTGGCGGGGGTGTGGATCCGTTGCGCTCACTACCGCGAGCACCGTGCCGCCCTCGAAGACCTCATCGCCTGCTGCCGCAATCGGCTCGAGGGTGCGTTTCTTGTTGAGTGAGGTCGGTGAGAGTGCCGTGTCCGCGTGGTGACTGTCTCGTTGCGGTAGCTGGGTTGATCAGCTGGCGTGAGGGGTAGGCCGGATGAGCTGCGACGAGGTGCTGCGGGCCGGCTCGCTATCAGGGCAGGTCGCTGTGTGGACGTGCGCGAGCGGCTGAACACTGGATTCGGGACGCTGGCAGGACACAGGTCATCGGAAGCGACGTCCATAGGGCTTCGATCATGGCCGCTCGGACGGCCTGCGGATGGGCCGGCGCAGCGGGGCAATGGGGCCACGGAGTGCCGCACCGGGACCCACCTGCGCCGCCTGTCCTGGCAGGTCATCTGACCACTCGGGGTGGCGGTCAGCAGCGCGCCGCCCGGCGGCAGCTGGCCGTCACTCGCGGCACGGGCCCGAGGCTGCCGGTGCAACTCGATGGCGTGGAGCACCAGGTCCAGCCGAGTGAGATCGCCCGCGAGCGGGCGCAGCGCCCCGATCCGGGACAGGCGATGCGTGAGGGCGCGCTCTGGAAGCCATCGATCACCGCCCCGCCTTCGGCATCAACTTCGACCCCAGCCACTTCGTCTGGCGGGACCTGGATTACCTCGGCTTTGCCTGGGACTTCCGCGACCGCATCTACCACGTCGATTTCAAGGATGCGAAGAAAAACCTCAACGGCCGTAACGGGCGCCTGGGATCTCATCTGGCCTGGGCCGACCCCCGGCGGGGCTGGGACTTCGTCTCACTGGGACACGGCGACATCGACTTCGAAGCGTGCGTACGCGCCCTCAACTCCGTTGGCTACACCGGTCCCCTCTCGGTCGAGTGGGAGGACGCCGGCATGGACCGCCTCATCGGCGCCCCGGACGCCCTCGCCCGGGTGCGCGCCCTCACGGCCATCGAGCCGCCCGCCGCCTCCTTCGACGCAGCCTTCATTACAGGCCGCTGAGCAGGGCGTTCGCTACCCAAGGCTCGCGCTCCACTGAGGCAGGAGAGCGGAGTCGACGCGGGCCGCCCGGACGGCAGGTTGCGCGCCGCGACCATCACGCCCAGGTCGTCGCCGTAGACGCCGATCGGCCAGCTCATGGCCTCCGGCTGGGCGGTGAGTACATCTAGTGCGCGCAGCACGTCCGCCAGGACCGCCCGGTAGCGAAGGCGTGCGGACCGCGCAGGCTGTGCGGAGGGTGCCCGGATAGCAGTGCGTCGTCTCGGGGTCACTGGCGAACTGGCCCCGGTGCGCGGGTGCGAAGGTCCGTGTTGAGGATGTCTCGGGAGGGAACGGAAGGCTTCTGGAATCGGCGGGTTCCGTTACGGGCACCGGAGCCAGTCGCTTCGCGAGAAAGGTCGGCCTCCTCCTCTGCTCGCCGACCGCCGGCCTGATGCCCGCAGCCGTAGAACTGGGCCACCTGCACAGGCCCCGGCAGCGAGCGGGCGAGTTCGAGCCCGGGTTGGTGGGGCGGGAGGGCTTACCTCGGGGCGGCAGTTGGCCGTTGGGTATGTGGTTCATCGTGAGGTGCCTGCTCGGCGACTAAGGGCCCGACCGTGGTCGGGCGGGAGGGGGAGAGGCCGGCAGGTTCTGGTCGGCGGCCCAGGAAAGACGCGTGAACCCCACCTACGACTTCCCCGGCCAGGTCGCCTTCGTCACCGGTGCCGGCTCCGGCATGGGCCTGGCGACCGCCCGCGCTTTCGCCGAGGCCGGTGCCGCCGTCGCCCTCACCGACATCGACGAAGCCGCTCTGAACGCAGCGGTCAAGGAGCTCACCGACTCCGGCCACCAGGCGCTCGCCCTCACCTGCGACGTCAGCGACGAGGACCAGGTGGCCGCCGCGGTCGACGGCACCGTGGAGACCTTCGGCCGCCTCGACATGGCCTACAACAACGCCGGTATCCAGATCCCGCCCAGCGACGCCGCCGACGAACCCGCCGAGCGGTTCGACCGCGTCAACGCCATCAACCTCCGTGGCGTGTGGGCCTGCATGAAGCACGAGCTGCGGCACATGCGTGCTCAGGGCAGCGGGGCCATCGTCAACTGCTCCTCGCTCGGCGGCCTGGTGGGCCTTCCCGGCCGCGCCTCCCACCACGCCTCGAAGCACGGTGCGATCGGCCTGACCACCAGCGCGGTCCTCGAATACGCCCCGCGCGGCATCCGAGTCAACGCCGTCTGCCCCGGCACCATCGACACCCCCATGGTCAGCGACATGATCGCCAAGGGGGAACTGGACCTGGCCGAGGCCGAGGCCAACCAGCCCGTCAACCGGCTCGGCACGGCGGATGAGATCGCTCAGGCGGTCCTGTGGCTGTGCAGCCCGGGAGCGAGTTTCGTCGTAGGCGTCGCCCTTCCCGTCGACGGCGGCTACGTCGCCCGATGACGGCATGGGGGCCGCCGTCACACAACGGACGGCGGCCCCCGCGGCAGCATCAGGTATCAGCAGACTGCGAAGGGATCGACCCCGTCCCAGGCCTCGCGCCGCGCGTCGGAGAGCCGGTCGTGGACCAGACGCGGCTCCACGTCGAAGGACAGGCATGCCCGATGGCGAGGGGTGAAGGCCGACCAGTTCGGCAGCGCCCGGGTTGAAGGGGACCGTGGTGCGCGAACGCGGCGAACGAGTCCACCATCTTCGAGGACAGCGCCCGTGCCGTCGCGAGGTCGGCCGGCGCGGCACCAGTGAAGGCGCCCTGCCCGAAGTTGCCGAAGGTGAACTGGACGTCGCTGCCCTGCGTGGTTCACGACGAACCAGCCGCTGAGCACGGATCCGTTGGGCGGGCGTGTCACATGCCTCGTCCGCCGATGGCGCCGTCGGGTGCGATCTCGTCGATGCGGGCGAGGTCGTCGGCGGTCAGCCCGAGGTCGGCGGCGGTGATGTTCTGCGCGACGCGCTCGGGGCTGCGGGATCCGGGGATCGGGACGATGTAGTCCTTCTTGGCGAGCAGCCATGCCAGGGCGAGCTGCGACAGGGTGACGTCCTTGCTCTCCGCGATCTTGGTGAGCTCGTTGCCGATGGAGAGGTTCTGGTCGAAGTTCTCACGGGCCCACCAAAAAATCATCTGACGGAAGTCGCCCGCGTCGTAGTGCTCGCGGGACTTCACGGCGCCACTGAGGAAGCCGCGGGCGAGCGGGGAGTAGGCGACGAGCCCGATGCCGAGCTCCTCCAGTACGGGGAAGAACTGCTTGCCGTACTGCGGGTGTGAGCCCCAGCGGCCCTCCATCCGCAGGGACTCGCCGACCTGGGCGCCGAGCAGCGCACCGACCACGGTGAGAAGGTCCCCCGCCCCTCTTCCCGTGTCGACCCGGGCGACCGTGTAGCCGTTCTCCTCGTTGGCGTACGTGATCCGCTCCAGCACGCCTTCGAGGACGGCGAGCCGCCGTTCACCCGTGGTGTTCTCCGCCCCCGCCTGATTGCCCATGATCCGACGGTACCGGCGGGGACCGACATCGCCCGCGGTCTCCCCGCACCGGGTGTGGAGAACCCCGACACCGTATGCCGTACCCGGCGGCAGCCGACGGCCCGGCCGGGGAACTCCCGGCCGGGCGCGTCTGCCTGACTCCTCGGGGCGGGCCGCCAGTGGTCCCGTTACTGGTGCTTGCGCATCGCGAAGCGGAACTTGTGCGCCTCTCCGGGCGCGGGGGACGCCTTCTTGAAGTGCTTGAGGGACACGTGCTTCTTCGGCGCCGGCTTCTTGGCGGGCTGGTGCTGCTTGGAGGTCGGCTTCTTGGCGGGCGCGTGCTTCTTGAAGTGGTGCTTCTTCAGGGAGTCGGGAGCCGTGGAAGTACCGTCCGCCGACTGCTGCTCGACGGTCCCGACGATGATGTTGATCTTGCTGCCGTAGGTGGCGACGAGCGGGTTGGTGGCGGACGAGGGGGCGTTGGTGGTCACGTCCACCTTGTCGGTGTACGGGTTGTAGGCCGAGAGGGCGGTGTAGCCGGCGTTGCTCAGCTGCGTGGAGGTGTTGTTGATGGTCGCGTCGACGTCGCTGTTGGTGGCGAACTGGCTGTACTCGCCGTAGAGGACGAGGTTGCGGTCCTGGAACCCGTGGAAGTCCGACGGCCACTGCAGCTGGGAGGGGACATGGCCTCCCGTGAAGACCAGCGTGGGCTCGTTCTGGCTGTCCAGGAACACCGTGTACGCGCCGTTGTAGTCGGCGATCTCCTGGATGGAGGCCCAGTCCGTCTCACTGATGTCGGGGACCCCCACGACAATGTGGATCTTGCTGCCGTAGCTGGAGACGAGCGGGTTGGTGACGGACGAGGGGGCATCCGTGGTCACGTCCACCTTGTCGGTGTCCGGGTCGTAGGCCGCGGACGCGCCGTAGCCGGCCGCCTGTATCTGCGCGACGGTGTTGCCGATGGTCGCGTCGATGTCGCTGTTGGTGGGGAACTGGCTGTACTCGCCGGTCAGGACGAGGTTGGGGTTGGAGAACCCGGTGAAGCCCGACGGCCACTGCAGCTGGTCGGGGACATGGCCTCCGGTGAACACCAGCGTAGCCTCGCCCTGGTTGTCCACGTACTCCATGTACGCGTTGTTGTAGTCGCCGACCTGCCCGACCAGCGACCAGTCGGAGTCGCTGATCCCCGCGGCCTGCGGGGTCATGTCCGCGTACGACGGGATGGCGCCCAGGACGAGCGACGTGGACAGGACGGCCCCGATCAGCAGCGATCTGGCGGTAGTCTTTCTCTGCATAATTCGTGCCCTTGTCTTTTCTGCGCATGAGGGGGCCGAATTCGCATTTCCCTCTGCGCGCCAAGGGATGCCGCCGGCACGTGCCGGGCATCTCCATAACGGGATCGGAATGCGATTTTTAGGCCTCGCAGGTTGATTCACAACCCCTTCCCGTCGTGAATCAAATTCCGGCAACCCCGATGCGTGAGGCTCCCCCGAGTGGGAGGATGGGGCCATGCCCGGCAGCGCCATGCACACGGGGAACCTGCCTGCGACGTTCACCAGCTTCGTCGGCAGGCAGGCCGAGCTCGGCGAGATCAGCCGCCTGCTGCTGACGGCGCGGTTGGTGACCCTCATCGGGGCGGGCGGGGTCGGCAAGACCAGGCTCGCGCTGGAGGCGGCCACCGTCTCGGCGAAGACCTTCCCGCACGGGGCGTGGCTGGTGGACCTGGCCCCGGTGCGGGAGCCGGCGGCGGTGGCGGGGGTGGCCGCGACCGCGCTGGGGGTGCCGGATCCGGGTGCCCGGACCGTCTTGGAGCAGCTCGCGGGATATCTGGCCGAGCGGCGGGCGCTGATCGTGCTGGACAACTGCGAGCACCTGGCCGGCGCCTGCGCCGAGCTGGCGAAGACCCTGCTCTCGGCCGCCCCCGAGCTGCACATCCTGGCGACGAGCCGCCACACGCTGGCGGTGACGGGCGAGCACGTCTTCAACGTCCAGCCCCTGCACCCGGACGACGCGGTGGCCCTGCTGCGGGACCGGGGCGCGGCTGTCCGGCCTGGGTTCCAGGTCGGTGAGGCGAACCGGGACCAGGCCGCCCGGCTGTGCGCCGAGCTGGACGGGCTGCCGCTGGCGATCGAGCTGGCCGCGTCCCGGCTGCGCACCCTCACCGTGGAGCAGGTGGCGAACCGGCTGGAGGACCGGTTCGGGGTGCTCACCAGCGGGTCCCCGACCGCGCTGCCGCATCAGCGCACGCTCCGCGGGACGGTCGACTGGAGCTACGAGCTGTGCGCCCCGGCCGAGCGGCTGCTGTGGAACCGGCTGTCGGTCTTCGCCGGCGGGTTCGATCTGGAGGCGGCCGACGGCGTCTGCGCGGGCGACGGTATCGAGGAGCACGAGGTGCTGGACCTGCTCGACCGGCTGGTCGGCCAGTCCGTCGTCCTGACCACCGAGACCGAGGGACTGCCGCGCTACCGGCTGCTGGAGACCATCCGGGAGTACGGACGCGAACGGCTCGCCGCCTCCGGAGAGGAGGAGCGTCTGCTGCTGCAGCACCGCAACTACTTCCTCGTCCTGGCCCGGTGCATCGCCGAGGACTGGTACGGCCCCGGCCAGGTGGAGGCGCTGGGCCGGCTGCGCGCCGAGCACCCCAACCTGCTGGCGGCCCTGGACTGCGACGCCGCCCCCCGGGTCAGGCTCGCGCTGGTCGCGGCGCTGAGCTTCCACTGGTGCGTCGGCGGTTTCCTCAGCGAAGGGCGCCGGCAAATCGACCGGGCGCTGGCAGCGGCGACCGAGCCCACACCGGAGCGAGGCCGGGCGCTCGCCATCGCCATCTGGGTGGCGCAGGCACAGGGCGACCTAGCGGCGGTTGACCGGTGGCTGGACGAACTGGCAGCACTGAGCGAGCAGTTGGACGACCGGTGGATGGGTGCCCAGGTGATCGGCTTCCGCGGCCTGTCGGCGTACCGCCAGGGGCGGCCGGAGGAAAGCGTCTCCCGGTACGAGGACGCGATGACTGCATCGAAGGCGCTGGGCGACGAGCTCGGGGCGGTCGCGTGGCTGCACGCGCTGGCCTGCGGCCAGGCCTTTGCCGGCGACCCCCGTGCAGCGGAGACGGGCAGGCAGGTGATCGCCGCGTTCGAGGCGAGCGGGGAGCGGTGGGGCCGCGCCCAGGTACTGATGGCACTCGGCCACAACGCCTGGGCCCGTGACGACCGGGAGGCGGCCAAGGCGCTGACCCGGTCCGCACTGGAGAGCATGCGCGGCTTCAACGACTACGCGCTGACCGCGCGGATGCTGGAACTGCTCGCCTGGGCCACCGCCGCCGACGGTGATCACGGGCAGGCGGCCCGGCTGCTGGGCGCTGCCAGTGCCCTGTGGCGCGATGTCGGCACGTCCGTCTCCGCATTCGGCCCGCAGATGGCCGAATACCACGAGCACTGCGAGCAAGCGGCCCGCAAGGCCCTGGGCCCGGCGGCGTATGCGCAGGAACTCACCGAGGGCGGCCGCCACGACACCCCCGGCCGGGCCATCCAGTACGCCCTGGGCCATGGGCCGGCGACATGGGCCGCCGGGACAGGCCCGCTCACCCCCCGGGAGCGTGAAGTGGCGGCCCTGGTCGCCAAGGGGATGTCCAACCGGCAGATCGGCTCCAGGCTCGGGCTGTCGCCGCGTACCGCCGACCGTCACGTGCAGAACATCCTCGGCAAACTCGGCTTCAGGTCTCGCGCCCAGATCGCCGCCTGGTGGTCCGCGCCCCAGGTACCCACCGACTAGCGGCTCGATACCCAACCGCCCCGGGGCGAGTACCCACTGTCCGGAACCCCGGCATCGGTAGAACTACGCATAGCGCGGGCGTCGGCCGCGCAGCGATGCTCCTGCCACGAAGACGGCGCCCCACCGACCGCTGGAGGGGCGACCACCTCGGCTGACACCGCCTTGTCGGCTCACTGGCCGGCACGTCGTGGACCGTCTGCCTGATCGCCTCACCGACGAGAAAGCCGCCTTCGGAATTCACCCCCCACGGATGACAGCTGTCCGGGATTCAATGCGCCCCGGTCGACATGCGAGGAATTTCTACGGCAGGGAAACAAGCGCTGTTTCTTATTTCCCGCCAGGGGAGGAACGAGGAATGGGACGACCGGAACGCCCATTGGATTCCGATGGTGGGCCCGTCACGTCTCTGGCCCACGAGCTGCGTGGGCTGCGGCAGAGGGCCGGCGGTATCACCTACCGGGAGATGGCGCGCCGGTCCGGTTTCTCGGCGGTGACGTTCTCCCGGGCCGCGGCCGGAACCCAGCTGCCCACCCTTGCCGTGGTCCTCGCGTACGCCGAGGTGTGCGGTGCCGATCCCCGGGAGTGGAAGCGGCGCTGGTGGGCGACTGCCGAGCAGTTGTCCCGGGCGCAGCAGAGCGACTGCTCCCGGCACCAGGTGACCGTCCGCGGCGCGGTGACCGGCGCACAGCCCCAGCCTGACCGGGCGCAGCCGATGGCGGTCCTCGCGGACATGGGCAAGTGGCGCGCGATGCGGGCACTTGACGGCGATTCGCGCCGGCGAACCATGACCGCGGCCGGCGGCCCGACGGCCGTCCGGGGTCTCAGCCGACCGCCGTCGGCCGATTCCGCTACCGGCCGGTGATATTCGTCCCGTCCTCAGGGCGGGTGCGGCGGAACCAGGTCCCGGTTCCGACACGACACGAGGAGAACAAGTGAGACCTCTCTCGACATCAAGACGCCGTGCAGGACTGCTTGTCGGCGCTGTCCTCGCCGCCTCGATCCCCCTCGCGG
>NZ_JBEPBA010000002.1:592448-636903 GCF_040298885.1 Streptomyces sp. NPDC001137 | reverse complement strand
CACCGCCCACAGCCACCTCGCGACTGGCAAACGCCCGAATCTGAAACGGAAGGCGACTCACGAGGCGAGACCAGAACTCAAGACCGGGACACTAGGCGCGTGGCCCCGACGGCGCAGTCCGGTAGGCCAGCGAAGCCCTCCACATGCATGCGTCACGGTGATGAAGCAAAAGGGCTCCGACGACCATCACGGCCCCGACGGGGACGAGCAGAGAGTTGTGGACGATGGGCTCCGACGCATGGAGGACGAGCTTCGCGAAACCGCCCACCAGCGTGAACACAAGGGGCAGTCCGGCGGAGAAGAACGTCAGCAGGATGACGGCGATCCTCGCGCCGCGCCATGCCCCCCCACAGCATCCCGGCAATCGGAAGGGCCAGGAAGCAGAGGATCGCCAGGATCTGGCTGCCTGAAGGGGGCGAGATCGTGACGAGCGCCATGGCCCAGGCGAATGTGAGTAGCGGCACCGCTGTCCTGACCGGCCAAGGGCGGGGCAGACGGGCCGAGGGCAGACCCGGCGGGTTGAGGCCGGCCCGCCGGTACACGGGCCGGATCGCCAGAGGGAAGGCCGACTTCACCCATGCGTCGGGGTTGACGAGCCGTCCTGCATCGAACTCGGGATCGTCGTCACTGCCGAGTGGAGTGATATGCGGTGTCCAGTCGGCGTCGAACCAGACCGTCTCACGCACAAAGGCCGGCCCGTCCCATTCGTTCTTCCAGCTCTCGTCGCCTTCCGAGGCGGGAGGCAGACCCTTGGGGAAGAGATCCTGCAGGGCGCTTCTGAAGGATTCGTACTGCGCGGCGTCGCGCACGCCGATCAGTACCAGCCGCTCCGGAGGGCAGCGCGCCACGACCTGCTCCACCTCCCATCCGAGGCTGCGTCCCGGGCCGCAGACCAGAAGGACGAGAACCGCCCGGTCCAGCGCCGCGAGGACCTGGCTCTGCCACTCCAGATCGGAGGAGTAGTGGCGTCCCGCACCGACCTGCGGCAGCCGGTCGCCCGGCCGGCCCAGGGCCACCATGGCGCCGAAGGGTTCGACAGCCTGGCGCAGTTGCTCCTCCTCGGTATCGGTGACCGCACCCCACGGCCCGGCCCTCATCGACCCCTTCTGGATCGACGCCAGGCCCTCGTCGTCGGCAAAGGACCGGAGAAGCAGGACGACAGGTTGGTCCTGCGCAAGGCCGTCAAAGGACTGGATCACCTTTGCCCGGTGGCGGCCTCCCTCGCGAATGGCCCGCCGCCCGCCGGACAACGTCAGGATCATCAGGGCCAGTTCAGCGGCTGTGGTCACCCAGCTCTGGCCGGCGTTCCACTGGTGCAGGGCATGGTAGGACATCGCCCCGCAGGCCACCGCGACACTCATCATGAGGGTGCCGAGGATCTGAAGTGACAGCCCCTTGACCGGCGACTGGCGGAACTCTGCTCGCGGGCGGGGAGGCCGTCTACGGTCGGAGGGCGCTCTCGCACCGCTCGGTGCGGTCGGCTCCGTCGGTGCGCTCGGTTCACCCGGCGTACTCAACTGCCGGTCGGGCAGCGGCCCTTGGTCTTCCGACATCTTCCCCCGCTCCCTGCACCCGCGTCACACACGTCGTCACGTCAGGCTGGCACAATCAACCGCATGGGGGAATCAACCGACCTGGCCGCTCGCCGTGTCTGGGACTGGCAGAGCGTGTGGTCGCAGGCCGCCAAAGACGCGAAGCAGCAACTGGGGAGGGCTCGTGCCGTCGGTCTGATACTGGGCATCGCGGCCGCGTCGCTTTCCACCCTCGGGGCGCAGGTCATGGGCTGGCAGTCGGCGCTGGGCCGGTCGTTGACCCTGATCGCCGCCGTCTGCGCCGGGCTTGTGCCCCTGGCTGCCGGCCGCTCCGGAGCATCCGCCCTGCGGGACTGGACCCGGTTGCGCTCGGTGAGTGAGGCACTCAAGAGTGAGGTCTTCATCTGCCTGGCAGGGGTCGGCGGCTATCGCGGGCCGGACGCAGCGCGCCGACTGCTGGACCGGGCCGACCGCGTGGTGGCCGACGCGGGTGATCTGGCGTACCGCACGCGAGGACTGGTCCCCCAGCAGCGTTCGCTCCCGGAC
Source organism: Streptomyces sp. NPDC001137 (assembly GCF_040298885.1). Taxonomy (NCBI): domain Bacteria; kingdom Bacillati; phylum Actinomycetota; class Actinomycetes; order Kitasatosporales; family Streptomycetaceae; genus Streptomyces; species Streptomyces sp. NPDC001137. The sequence continues at coordinate 634,825 of NZ_JBEPBA010000002.1, read as the reverse complement.
GTCAGGGACGTGGACTCCTACGTGGCGGTACGCCTCGTCGAGCAGATCAACGGCTACTACAGGCCGCGCGCCGCTCTCATGAGTCGTCGTTGTGCCGTCGTGCGGCGCTGCGAACTGGCACTCGCCGCCCTCGCAGCTGTCCTGGGCGCAGCGGGCTCCGTCTTCGGCACGGACAGCGCCGCCGTCTGGGTGGCGACCGTCACCACCGTCACGGCGACCGTCACCGCACATGCCGCAGCGGCCCGCTACGTCTACCAGGAACTGGAGTTCTCGCGCACCGCGGCCGAGCTGGAAGGCATACTGGCCCGCCGGGAAGCTCTGGTCGAGCCTGGCGACAGGCGGGACGACGACGGCTTCGTCGATCGCTGCGAATTGGTGATCTCCGCCCAGAACGAGGCGTGGATGGCCAGGTGGGCCGCCGACTGACGCTTTTGTGAGGGGCCGTTGGTCATCCGCTCATCTTCTTCCGCCACTGGGGGCCGACACGCTCCCACTCGGCCTCCCAGGCGCCCATGCGCCGCCGGTCGAGCCGTCGCCGTGCCAGCCGTCCGCAGCACAGGACCACGCCGACCGCGCCCGCCGCGGCCAGCGCACCTGTCAGCGCCGACTGCCCGCGCGCATCTCCCCCGCTCGGAGGCCGAGTGGCCAACGCGCCCCGGTTGTCGATCCACACGGTGACCGGGGTGCCGGCGGTGCTGCTCGGGTCGACGCGTGTCAGACCGGTGTGTGTGGTCCCGTCGGCGGCCGTCCACCGGACGGTTCCCCACACCGTCGCCCCGCCGTCGGTCGACACGTTCGTGGTGCTGTCCACGTTCCGGGTGAGTTCGGCCGACACGGAGTGCACGGCGGCGCGTCGTGCGGCAAGGCTGTCCTGCATGGCGGCATCCGCCGCAAAGCCCGCGAGGAGGCCGCACACCAGGGCGATGGTCCAGGTGGCCAGGACGATCCAGGCCTCGACGCAGTCGCTGTGCCGGCGCAGCGGATTGTGCCGCCACCGCCAGAGGCGCACCTTCTTCACCGGGGTGGGACGCGTCTGTGCCATGGCCCGACACCCCCTCGTCCTTCGACTCGAAGATCGCTCGTCGCCTTCTTCCAGGCTCGGTCATGGGAGCCGGGAACGCATGGGCCGATCGGCCCCCGTCGAGCAGTCCGGACTCATCCGCTCCAGGTCCACTCCGCGACCTCCGGCAGGTCGGTGCCGTGGATGCGGATCCAGTCGTGGTGGCGCAGACGTGCGTCCTCCATGCGCTGGCGTACGGCCGCGGCCCGCACCGCCAGCCCGGGCACTCGGTCGATGACGTCCATGACCAGCCGGTAGCGGTCCAGGTCGTTGCGGACGACCATGTCGAAGGGCGTGGTCGTGGTGCCGGACTCCTTGTAGCCGCGCACATGCAGGTTCTGGTGGCCGGTGCGCCGGTAGGCGAGGCGGTGGATCAGCCACGGGTAGCCGTGGTAGGCGAAGATCACCGGCTTGTCCTTGGTGAACAGGCCGTCGTACTCGAAGTCGCTCATGCCGTGCGGGTGCTCCTCGCGGGGCATCAGGCGGGCCATGTCGACGACGTTGACCACGCGGACCGCGAGACCGGGCAGGTGCCGGCGCAGCAGCTGGGCGGCGGCGAGCACCTCCTGGGTGGGGACGTCACCGGCGCAGGCGAGGACGACGTCCGGCTCGGCTCCGTTCTCGGTGCCCGCCCACTCCCAGATGCCGGCTCCGCGGGCGCAGTGGGCGCGGGCCTGGTCCATGGACAGCCAGTCGAAGCAGGGCTGCTTGCCGGCCACGATCACATTGACGTAGTCGCGGCTGTGCAGTGCGTGGTCGGCGACGGACAGCAGCGTGTTGGCGTCCGGCGGCAGATACACGCGTACGACCTCGGGGCTCTTGTTGAGGACGTGGTCCACGAAGCCGGGGTCCTGGTGAGAGAAGCCGTTGTGGTCCTGGCGCCACACGTGCGAGGTGAGCAGGTAGTTGAGGGAGGCGATCGGTGCGCGCCACGGCAGCTGCCTGGAGGTCTTCAGCCACTTGATGTGCTGGTTGACCATCGAGTCGACGATGTGCACGAAGGCCTCGTAGCAGGAGAACAGGCCGTGCCTGCCGGTGAGCAGATACCCCTCCAGCCAGCCCTGGCAGGTGTGTTCGGAGAGGATCTCCATCACGCGGCCGTGCCGGTCGAGGTGTTCGTCGACCGGCAGGTGCCTGGCCTGCCAGGCCTTTCCGCTGGCGTCGAAGACGGCCTGGAGCCGGTTGGAGGCGGTCTCGTCGGGACCCACGACCCGGAAGTCGCGGCGGGCCGAGGTGTCCTCCATGACCTTTTCCAGGAGGTCGCCGAGGACGCGGGTGGGCTCGTGGAGGGTCGTTCCCGGCTTGTCGACGGGCACGGCGAACCGGTCGAGGGACGGGACGGGCAGGTCGCGCAGGAGCAGGCCGCCGTTGGCGTGCGGGGTGGCGCCCAGACGCCTGGCCCCCTCGGGGACACAGGCGAGGGCGTCGGCGACCGGCCGGCCGTCGGCGTCGAACAGCTCCTCCGGATGGTACGAGCGCAGCCACGCCTCCAGCTGCCGCAGGTGCTCGGGGTTCTCGCGTACGCCGGCCAGCGGCACCTGGTGGGCACGCCAGGTGCCCTCGACCGGCACCCCGTCGACCTCGGCGGGCCCGGTCCAGCCCTTGGGGGTGCGCAGCACGATGACCGGCCAGTGCGAGCGCTCCGCCACGTCGTTCTCGCGGGCCGACTGCTGCAGCGCGGCGATGCGGTCCAGGGCGTCGTCCATCGCCCGCGCCATCGCGCGGTGAACGGCGGCCGGGTCGTCGCCGCTGACGTGGATCGGCGCATGGCCGTAGCCGCGCAGCAGCTCGTCGAGCTCGTGCTCGGGCAGACGCGCGAGCACCGTCGGGTTGGCGATCTTGTAGCCGTTGAGGTGGAGGATCGGCAGCACGGCCCCGTCGTGGACCGGGTCGAGGAACTTGTTGGAGTGCCAGGAGGCGGCCAGCGGTCCGGTCTCCGCCTCGCCGTCGCCGATCACACAGGCGACCAGCAGGTTCGGGTTGTCCAGGGCCGCCCCGTAGGCGTGCGAGAGCGAGTAGCCCAGTTCACCGCCCTCGTGGATCGAGCCGGGGGTCTCCGGCGCGACATGGCTCGGCACGCCGCCGGGGAAGGAGAACTGGCGGAACAGCAGCTCCATGCCGGCCCCGTCCCGGCCGACGTCCGGATACGTCTCGCTGTAGCTGCCCTCCAGCCAGGAGTTGGCCAGCACGGACGGCCCGCCGTGGCCGGGCCCCCAGATGCACAGGGCGTCGATGCCGCGGGCCTTGATGACGCGGTTGAGGTGGGTGTAGACGAGATTGAGACCGGGCGAGGTGCCCCAGTGGCCGAGCAGCCGCGGCTTGATGTGCTCCGGGAGCAGCGGTTCACGCAGCAGCGGGTTGGTCATGAGGTAGATCTGTCCGGCGGACAGGTAGTTGGCGGCACGCCAGTGCGCGTCCAGGGTGCGCAGTTCGTCGTCGGTCAGTACGGTGCTGCTGTTCTGGTGTTCGACCTTGGGCATCAGGCACTCCGGAAGTCATCGGCGTGGGGCGACGGGGCGGTGGAGACGGCATGGCCGGCAAGAAGGCGGCGAAGGTGCCGCGCAAGACTTATGAGAAGGAACTGCTGCGTCTGCAGACGGAGTTGGTGAAGCTGCAGGAGTGGGTGCGTGCGGAGGGCGCCCGCCTCGTCATCGTCTTCGAGGGACGGGACGCGGCCGGCAAGGGCGGCACCATCAAGCGGGTCACCGAGCACCTCAACCCCCGTGTCGCCCGGATCGCGGCCCTCCCGAAGCCGACCGAGCGCGAACGCACCCAGTGGTACTTCCAGCGGTACGTCGAGCATCTTCCGGCCGCCGGGGAGATCGTGCTGTTCGACCGGTCCTGGTACAACCGGGCCGGGGTCGAGCATGTGATGGGCTTCTGCACCAAGGAGGAGTACCAGCTCTTCCTGCGGCAGTGCCCGATCTTCGAGCGGATGCTGGTGGAGGCCGGGATCCTGCTGCGCAAGTACTGGTTCTCGGTGAGCGACACCGAGCAGCAGGCGCGCTTCGGGCGCCGTCTCGAGGACCCGCTGCGGCGCTGGAAGCTGTCGCCGATGGACCTGGAGTCGATCACCCGCTGGGAGGCGTACTCCCGGGCCAAGGACGAGATGATGGTGCACACCGACATCACCGAGGCACCGTGGTTCGTCGTGGAGAGCGACGACAAGCGCCGGGCACGGCTGAACATGATCGCCCATCTGCTGGATTCCCTGCCGTATCACGACGTGCCGCCGCCTGTGCTGGAGCTGCCGGACCGGCCGAAGTCGACCGGCTACCAGCGCTCGCCGCGTGACCTGCAGACGTACGTCCCCGATCACGCGGCGAACCTGTAAGCCCGTCACGGCGCTCACGCCCGCTGCGGTACGACGGCGACCGGGCAGGCGGAGTGGTGCAGTACCGCGTGGGCGACGCGGCCGAGCTGGAGCCCGAAGCGTCCCTCGCGCCGCTTGGCCCCCACGACCAGCAGGTCGGCGTCGCTCGAGAGGTCCGTCAGGACCCTGCGGGCGTGGCCCTCGACGGTGCGGCGGTGCACGTCGACGTCCGCCGGCACGTCGTGCAGCGCACCCTCCAGCGCCGCCACGGCGCGCTCCTCGTGCAGCCGGGCGGGTTCCCCGGCCATCAGCGGGTGGTCGGTGCTCTCGTGCGCGGGGCACCGCCAGGCGCGTACGGCCTCCAGACGCGCCCCGCGGCGGCGCGCCTCGTCGACGGCGAAGCGCACGGCCGACGACTCGGCGCCGTCCTCGCCGACGCCCAGGAGGACACGTTGGTGAGTGCCCGGCACCGCCTGCTTGTCGTGGTTGCCGCGCAGGACGATCACCGGGCAGTCGGCGTGCGCGGCCACGGACAGGCTGACGGAACCGAGCAGGAACTCCGCGATGCCGCTGCGGCCACGGCTGCCCACCACCAGAGCGGAAGCCTGACGCCCCTCGTGCACCAGGGCGTACTCGGGCTCCTCAGCCAGCGCCACCGGCGTCACCTTCAGGTCCGGGTGGCGCTCGTGCGCCCGCCGGGCCGCGAGGTCGACGACGTCCTGGGCGAGCACCGACTCGGAGGGCTTGCCCAGGTCCACGGCGAGGGACGTGCCCTCATAGCGCTCCCACAGGGAGGCGTACACGACCCGCAGCTCCACTCCTCGCAGCACGGCCTCGTCGGCGGCCCAGTCGACGGCACGCAGGCTCGGCTCGGAGCCGTCCACGCCCACGACCAGAGGCAGTTCCATCGTTGTCACCTTTCCGTGCCTAGATCGAACACGATGCGGGCCTTGACCTGGCCGCGCAGCACCTCGTCGATGGCTTCGTTGACCGCGGCGAGCGGACGGGTCTCGTGGATGACCCTGGTGCGGCCCGCCGCATGCAGTTGGAAGACCTCGGCGAGATCCTGACGGGTGCCCACGATCGAGCCGATCACCGAGGTGCCGTTCAGAACGGTGTCGAAGATCGGGACCTGGATGGTGCCGTGCGCCGGCAGTGCCACCATCACCAGCTTCCCGCCGCGCCGCAACCCGGAGTTCACGGCGGTGAACGCGGCCTCGTTCACGGCCAGGGCGATCGCCGCGTGGGCGCCGCCGTGCTGCCTCAGCACCTCGCCGACATCCTGCTTGCGGGCGTCGATGACGAGGTCGGCGCCGAGCTCCGTGGCCAGTTCGAGCTTCTCGTCGGTGACGTCGACGGCCGCGACAGTGGCTCCGGCGATCTTCGCGTACTGGACGGCCAGGTGACCGAGGCCGCCGATGCCGGAGATCGCCACGAGTTGGGCCGGCTGGACGCCTGCGACCTTGAGCGCCTTGTACGTGGTGACGCCGGCGCAGGTCAGCGGGGCGGCCTCGACGGCGCTGACGCCCTCGGGCACCGGTTGCGCGAAGTCGGCCCAGGCCAGCATCTTCTCCGCGTATCCGCCGTCGCAGCCGTACCCGGTGTTGATCTGCTGCTCGCACAGCGTCTCCCAGCCGGACAGGCAGTGCTCGCACCGCCCGCAGGCCTTGCCCAGCCACGGTACGGCGACCCGGTCCCCCACGCTCAGATGGGTGACGCCGTCGCCGAGCTTCTCGACGAGGCCCACGCCCTCGTGGCCGGGCACGAACGGCGGCTCGGGCTTGACGGGCCAGTCGCCGTGGGCGGCGTGGATGTCGGTGTGGCACAGCCCCGAGGCCTCGACACGGATGCGGACCTGGCCGGGGCCCGGCTCGGGATCGGGCCGGTCCTCGATGACCAGAGGGGCGCCGAGGGCTTGTACGACTGCTGCCTTCATGGTTGTTGAGCTCCTGTCAGAGGGGGTGGGTCAGTCGTGGGCGACGACGGCGACGGGGGCGGTGGCGTGGTGCAGGGCCGCGTGCGTGATCGGGCCGATGTGCGGACCGAGCCGGCCGTGCCGGTGCCGCCGGCCGACGACGACCAGGGAGGCATCGCCCGAGGCGTCGACCAGGAGGCTCGCGGGGCTGCCGTAGCGGGACTCCTCGGTGATGGAGACGTCCGGGAACTTCTGCCGCCACGGGCGCATGGCGTCCGTCAGGGCGTCGGCGTGCTGCCGGGCCAGCGACCGGTGCAGTTCGTAGTCCGCGGGGACGCCGTAGGAGATGTACGGCGACGGGTTCCAGCCGTGGACGACCCGCAGGGAGGTGGACCTGCGGACGGCCTCGTCGAGAGCGAACCCGATCAGTGTCTCGTCCGGGGAATCGGTGTCCAGGCCGAGCAGCACGGGCAGGTAGGGGCCCGCGGCGGACGGGATGCCCGCAGGATCCGGCCGGTGCTCGTCCGCTGCCTGCTCCCCGGCGCGGACCAGGACCACCGGACGGTCGGCGTGCGCGACGACCTCGTAGCCGACCGAACCGATCAGGAAGCCGCCGATCCCGCTCAGACCCCGGGAACCCATAACGAACACTTCGGCCTCCTTGGCCTGACCGGCCAGGATCTCGGCGGGCCGTCCGCTGAAGTGCTCGGTGATCACCTCGACGCCGGGGTGACGCAGCCGCAGTCCTTCGGCGGCCTCGCGGGGAACGCGCTCTGTCCAGTGCTGGAGCGTCTCGGCTCCGAGCAGCGGTGCCTGCGCCATCGGGTCGGGTACGGCCTCCCAGACGTGCACCAGCTTCAGCGGCAGGCCACGCAGAGCCGCCTCGCGCGCGGCCCATTCGCCGGCGGCGCGGCTCTCGGGCGACCCGTCCAGGCCCACCGTGACAGTACGGGGCATCATGATCTCCACCTCCCGGTTTGATCCGCTCCCAGCGTCGGCTCCGGGAGGGGGCGCGGTGCAGGGGCCGCTGGTCCTGAGCCGGGGCCGACCGGCCCCATCGCGCTCGGAGTGCTGCGGCGGTGCGCGCGGCCGTTGGATCCTGGGGCCGGACGGCGAAGGGCGGGCCATGGTGCGAAGATCCGCAGGGCGGCGGGGCGTGCCCGGTGCCGGTCCCCTGCTCGATGGGCCGGGGGCGTGGCGTCGGGTGCTGCCGGGGCTGGTCATGCTGCTCGGCTACCGGCGGGCATGGCTGCGCGGCGATCTGCTGGCCGGGGTGACGGTGGCCGCCTATCTCGTGCCGCAGGTGATGGCGTACGCAAGCGTGGCCGGACTGCCGCCGGTCACGGGGCTCTGGGCGATCCTGCCCTCGCTCGCGCTGTACGCCCTGCTGGGCACCTCACGGCTGCTGTCGGTGGGCCCCGAGACGACGGCCGCTTTGATGACGGCCACCGTGGTGGCTCCCCTCGCGGGTTCCGACCCGGGTCGCTACGCCACGCTGGCCACCGCGCTCGCGGCCACGGTCGGTCTGCTCTGCATGGCCGCGCGGCTGCTGCGCCTGGGTTTCGTCGCCGACCTGCTCTCCCGCCCCGTCCTGATCGGCTACCTGGCTGGCGTGGCCCTGATCATGGTCGTGGACCAGCTGACCAAGCTGACCGGCGTACCGACGACGGGTTCGACGTTCTTCCCGCAACTGTGGTCCTTCATCCGGCACCTCGGCCAGGCCCACCCGGCCACGGTGTTGTTCTCCGCCGTCACGCTCGTGCTCCTGTTCGCGGTCCGGCGATGGCTCCCCCTGGCGCCCGGGCCACTGCTGGTCCTGGTGCTGGGCACCACGTCCGTGGCCGCCTTCGATCTGGACGGCCGGCACGGCATCAAGGTGATCGGCGCGGTACCGGCGGGCCTGCCCGACTTCGCCCCGCCGGACCTGACGCAAGTGCCGCACCTGGTGCTGCCCGCCCTCGGCGTCCTCCTGGTCGCCTACACCGACTTCATCCTCACCGCCCGGGGCTTCACCGCCGCCGACGACAACGGCTCGGAGCTGGATGCCAATCAGGAGTTCCTGGCCCTCGGCGCGGCCAATCTCGGGGCTTCCTGTCTGCACGGCTTTCCGGTGAGCAGCAGCGCCAGCCGGACCGCGCTCGCCTCTTCGACGGGGGCGCGGAGCCAGGCGTACTCGCTGGTGGCGGGTCTGGTGGTGGTCGCCGTGCTGCTGTTCCTTAGCCCGCTGCTGACCCACACACCGTCGGCCGTGCTGGGCGCGATCGTGGTCTACGCCGCCGTCCGCATGATCGACGTCGCGGGCTTTCGCCGGCTGGCCTCCTTCCGGCGGCGTGAACTGCTGCTGGCGCTCGGCTGCCTGGCCGGGGTGCTGACCCTGGACATCCTCTACGGCGTGATCGTCGCCGTCGGTCTGTCCGTGGCGGAGCTGCTGAGCCGGGTGGCGCGCCCGCACGACGCCGTCGAGGGGCTGGTGCCGGGCGTGGCCGGCATGCACGACGTGGACGACTACCCGCAGGCCCGCACCATCCCGGGTCTGCTCGTCTACCGCTACGACTCCCCGCTCTTCTTCGCCAACGCGCAGGACTTCCACCGCCGGGCGCTGGCCGCGGTGGACGAACAGACCACCCCGGTCCGCTGGTTCGTCCTCAATACCGAGGCGAACGTGGAGGTGGACATCACCGCCCTCGACGCGGTCGACGAGGTGCGCCGCGAACTCACCCGCCGCGGCATCGTGTTCGCCCTCGCGCGGGTGAAACAGGATCTGCTGGACGACCTGGAGGCGTATGGGCTGGCCGAAGCAGTCGGCAGGGAATTGATCTTTCCCACGCTGCCGACCGCCGTGGCCGCGTATCGGACGTGGTGCCGCGAGAGTTAGGCCGGTCAGTTCTTCACGGGCGTGCGTACGACAGGCCGGCGCGTCGTCGTCCCGGTCGTCCCGGTCGTCACGGACGTCCCTGTGTCCGACGGCCGCCGTGCGGCACGGCGCTGCTGGGCCCGCAGGACCAGCGCATCGAGTGCCGCGCTGAGCACGAAGGTGACGGCCATGGCGATCACCAGGAGAAGGGCGGACTGCCGCCAGAATTCCGGAGTCAGGCTCGTACCCATGGTGTTCCCCCTTTCCGCTCTGTCGTTCTGCGCTGTCGGTTGGCTCTCTCATCACCATCGAACTGCGGGCGGGCGCCTGGCACAGGGTGCCAGGGGGGTGGGACGCGCCGCCGGTCGGCCCGATCGTGGGGCCGGGTGGCCCCTGGTCCGGTCCGGGCCGCCCGCCCACGCTGGGAGTGGTAGTCCGTACGCCTGAGTGGAGGCACGCCATGAACGCTCCCGTCACCACGAGCATGCCGCGGGCGCTGCCTGCCGAGCACCGGCAGAGGCTGATGCGGATCGCCCGGGAGGTGTCGTTCCCCGAGGGCACCCGGCTCTTCGAGGAGGGCGGTCACGCCGACCGGTTCTGGATCATCCGCACCGGCACGATCGATCTCGACATGCGCGTGCCCGGCCGCCGTGCCGCCGTCATCGAGTCGATCGGGCACAACGAACTGGTCGGTTGGTCCTGGTTGTTCGCCCCGTACATCTGGCACCTCGGCGCCGAGGCGGCCTCGCCGCTGCGGGCGTACGAGTTCGACGCCACGACCGTGCGGACGATCTGCCAGGAGGATCCCGCGTTCGGACGGACCATCGCCCGCTGGGTGGGCGAGGTCGTGGCCCACCGGCTGCAGGCGGCCCGGGTGCGGCTGCTGGACCTCTATGCCCCGTACGGCAGCGGGACGCTCCGCTGAACTCGAGCGATCAAGGAGGCGTCGTGCACGCATTCCCGCACATCGTGAGTGACGTGATGACCCGTACCGTCGCCGCGGTCGGCCGCGAGGCCGCCTTCAAGGACATCGTGCGGACCATGCAGGACCGGAAGGTCAGTGCGGTACCCGTGGTGGACGGCGGGAACCGGGTCGTGGGGGTCGTATCCGAGGCCGATCTCCTGCCCAAGGAGGAGTTCCGCGACAGCGATCCCGACCGGTACACGCAGCTGCGGCGGCTGTCGGACCTCGCGAAGGCGGGCTCGGTCACCGCCGGCGAGCTGATGACCTCACCCGCCCTCACCGTCCGGCCGGACGCCACGCTCGCGCAGGCCGCGCGGGAGATGGCCCGGGCCCGGGTCAAGCGTCTGCCGGTGGTCGACGACGGGGGGCGCCTTGAGGGCATCGTCAGCCGGGCGGACCTGCTCAAGGTCTTTCTGCGGGACGACGAGGAGATCGCCGAGGAGGTGCGGCGGGAGATCGTCTCGTATCTGTTCACCACACCGCTCTCGGAGGTACGGGTCGAGGTCCGCGACGGGGTCGTGACGCTCGGCGGCCGGGTCCGCGACGCCTCCCTGGTGCCGGTGGCCGCGCGCCTTGTCCGGGCGGTCGAGGGTGTCGTGGACGTGGAGTTCGCGCTCGACGGACTGGACCGGCCGGCAATCTGATCGCCGGCAATCTGATCGCCGCCACCATCCCGGTATCCCGGTGGTCGGCCGGTCGTCCCAGTCTCAGCCTGTCCGGTGCCCCCACTCCCGTTCGACCCGCTCCCATTCGGCTCCCCACCGCTCGGTGGCCCGCCGCTGCACGCGCAGCCGCACCAGCCGCCCGCCGCCGAGAACCGTCAGTCCCGTCGCCAGCCCGACTCCGGTGCCGGCCAGCACGACACGTGTCGCCGCCTCCTCGGCATTCACGGGGGCCGACACCAGGCGGCCGCGTCCGTCCGTCCAGGCCCGCACCTCACTGCCCGGCTTCGCCGTGGGCTCCACGTCCACCGTGCCCGTACGGACCTTGCCCTTCCCGTCGCTCCAGCGCACCGTCGCCAGCACCCGGTCGTACCGCACACCGGTGACGAGGTCCCGCCCGCTTCCGGCCACGGTCTTCACGACCACCGCCGACACCGGCCGACGGTCCGCCCGGTCCTCGTTCACCACGCGCTGCGCGGCCTGCGCCCCGACCATCCCGGCGGCGACCGCTCCGGCCGTCGCGGCCGTCCAGGCGGCCAGCACGATCCACGCCTCCACCACATCGCTGCGCCTCCGCAGCGGGTTGCTCCGCCAGCGCCACCCCAGGACCTTCGCGCGTCTGACCTTTCGCATCGGTCACACCCCCTTACGGGCGCAATGAGGACGCACACACCTAAAAGGTCTCACCACATCACCGTCTTCGGGAGGGGCAGCAGGCCCTTCGCACGGCGCGGCGGACCGGGTGGCGTGGCGACGAGTGGGGCCGTCCGGCCCTAGTGCGTCCGGTCCCCACGGGTGATGATCGTCGTGACGTGCGGCCCGCAGTCCGTGTGTCATACATCCGGGGAACGAGGGGTCGACATGACCGAGGCACGTACCTTCACGGCGCAGGACCCGATCCGCGTCTTCCTGCTCGACGACCACGAGGTCGTCCGACGCGGGCTCGCCGACCTGCTGGACGCCGAACCCGACATCAGCGTCGTCGGCGATGCCGAGAACGTCGAGCACGCCCTCGTCCGCGCACCCGCCGTGCGACCCCACGTCGCCGTCCTGGACGTCCGCCTGCCCGACGGCGACGGCATCTCCGTCTGCCGGGACCTGCGCAGCCGTATGCCCGAACTCGCCGTGCTGATGCTCACCTCGTTCGACGACGAGGACGCCCTGCTCGACGCCATCATGGCCGGCGCCTCCGGCTATGTCCTCAAGCAGATCAAGGGCTCCGACCTGATCTCGGCGGTCCGCACCGTGGCCTCCGGCCAGTCCATGCTGGACCCGGCCACGACCGCCCGGCTCATGCGCTCCTTGCGCACGGAACCCGCCGAAGCCCCCACCGTGGCACCCGAACTGGCGGGCCTGTCGCCGCGCGAGCGGGAGATCCTCGCGCTGATCGGGGACGGACTCACCAACCGTGAGATCGGCAAGCAGCTCTATCTTTCGGAGAAGACCGTCAAGAACCACATCTCCCGGCTGCTCGCCAAGCTGGGCGTGCAACGCCGTGTGCAGGCCGCGGTCCTGGCCACGCACCTGGACCAGCCGCAGACGGCCGACCGGCCCACGCACTGATCACACCTTCCCGGACGGGACCAGGGAGCGGTGCTGGCGGCTGCGGACCGGGCGGGTGCGCACGGTGACGCCCGAATACTGCTCGCGCAGCCCGGGCAAGGCGCGTACGGCGGCCGTCCGGTGCAGGACGACCAGGTCCACACCGCGCTCCGAGGCCTCCGCGAAGGCGAACTCGGCGGCTGCACCAGACAGCCCGCACGGGCCGTCGCACGACCGGCGACCGTGCCGTGCAGCGGCCGCGCAAGCCGTGCGCGGGGCGGCTCCCCACCACGGTGGGCGATGCGGCGCGCGACGATGGACCCGAGCACCGTCACCGGCTCGCCGACAAGGACTCACACGTGATCGCCAAGTCGGGCGCCACCCGGCGGGCCCGCCACTCGGCATCGGCCGGCGCCTCGTTCACCGGTCCCGCAACCCGCCGTCGTCCGGATCCCAGGGCGCCACACCGGCCGGCACCAGCTCCTCGGACCATGTCAGGGCGTGAGCCGGCTCAAGGCCCACTCCGCGCCGGGCGGCCGCCGACGCCGCGGCTTCCACGGCCGCCAGACCCCACGGCGTACCGTCCACTCCCACCACGACGGGCCCGGGGGCGCGCCGACCGGCCCTCGCAAGGGCCGGGCGTGCGCTCAGCCGATCTCCAGTACCTCGTGCACGGGACGGCGGGGTGTCCCCGTGCCCGCGGGCCCGTAGCCGAGGCGCAGCACCATGTGGACGAAGCCCATGGCCGAGCGTGGATCGCGGGCCAGCTCCCGCAGGTCCGCCTGCTCCAGTGCGTGGGAGGTGAGGGAGGTGGCCAGGCCGTCGAGCGTGGCCAGCAGGAGGACCCGCTCGAGCGCCTGTCCCGCGCGCAGCCAGTCGTCGGGGTGGTCATTGGGAGTGCCCAGCAGTGCCAGATGCGGCGTGGTCTCGAAGACAGCCGCCGGACGGCCGGGCACGGCGCGACGGCCGGCGAAGTCGCGGACCGGAGCGCGGCCGCCCTGCTTGCGCGGTCCGAAGGCCCCCTCGGGAATGCCGTCCACGGCCGTGTCGGCACTCTCCGCCCCGACGCGGGTCCACCGCTGCACGTCCTCGAGACGCTCGGGGTGCAGGCTGTCGCGTCCCTCGACATCGCGGACGTGCTCCAGGAGTGACTCCGTGTGCCAGGCCTCGGGGAAGGCCAGCTGGGCGCCCTCCCTGAGGGCGGCGTCGCGCAGGGCGTCCCGGACGGCGGCCGGGATCGGCTTGTCCTGGAACGGATGGCGGCTGGTGTGCCGGCGGGCGATCGCCGGGAACAGCGTCGCCAGGTCACGGTCGGGCGGGTCGCTGTCGTTGAGATGCACGACGGCGAGCAGCTCCCGGTCGGCGGGATCGGGCAGCAGACGCATATCGACGTGCAGGCCGCTGTCGGCCGCGGCGACACGGAGGTTGAACAGCGCCGCGCCGCAGCCGATGTGCAAGCCGCGGTTGTCCGGGTCGGTGTGCGGCATGGCGCGCTCGAAGTCGGCCCGCAGTTCGACCGTGCCGACCCCGGTGTGATGGCGGAATCGCCACGGCTGCGCGTTGTGCAGGGAGGGCGCGGCGGTGGCGGCGGCCACCAGGGCCGTGATGTTCGTCGTGTCGAGTGGTTGTGCAGGCATGGGGCGCACCTCCCTCGGACGGGCGCGGGGTTCTGTCAGGATTTGGCGAGGGTGGGGCCGTCCCCGCGCAGCACGGCCAGGCTTCGGCGGTACTGCTCCTCGTCGATCTCACCCCGGGCGAAGCGTTCGGCGAGCAGTCGCTCGGGCGAGGCGGCGGTCGGGGTGCGCGGGGGCTCCGGGGCCCGGTTCAGGGTGCGGTAGAGCAGCACGGCCACGGTGATGAGCAGGGCCCACAGCAGGACCGTGCCGATCGACATCGTGAACCAGCCCCATCCGTTCATGTCGTGACCGTTCCAGTACATCGCGGACCGCTTCCTTAGTCTCGGACTGCTTCTCACGGCCACCGTCACACCCCGCACGACCAGCGAGTAGGGGCCGCCCGGTGTCGACCTGGGACCATCCGGCCCAAGCCCCGGCCCTGTTCGCCCTCAGTCCCCCAGCAGCAGCCGGCCCGTCTCCCCCGGCCGCAGGCAGACCGCACGGTCCGGCAGCCGTACGTCGATGGGCGTGCCGTCGGACGACGGCACCGCGATCTCCAGCAGCCCGCGCTCCAGCCTCAGCCGTACGCCCCAGTGCTCGTGGTAGCGCAGCGCGAACCCGTACGAGGACAGCTCGGGCAGCGGCACCGGATCGAGCCACAGCGCGCCACCCCGCGTCTCCAGGCCGGTCAGTCCGCGCTGGACGAGGTCGAGGGTGCCGGCCATGGCGCCCAGGTGGATCCCCTCGCCGGTGGTGCCGCCCTGGACGTCGGCGACGTCGCCCCGGAGGGCTTCCAGGCAGAACTTCCACGCCTCCGCCCGCCGGGCCCGGGCCAGGACCCAGCCGTGGACCAGCCCGCTGAGCGTGGAGCCGTGGCTGGTGCGCCGCAGGTAATGGTCGACGGTGCGCCGCCACATGTCCTCGTCGAGCCGCAGGCCCAGCCGGCGGAACAGGCCCCGCAGTTCTGCCGGTGCGAAGAGATAGCCCAGCATCAGGACGTCGGCCTGCTTGGAGGCCCGGTAGCGGTTGACGGTGTCGCCCTCCGCCTCCAGGATCCGGTCGAGGCGCCGGATGTCGCCGTAGCGCTCGCGGTAGCCGTCCCAGTCGAGTTCGGCGAGGTCGCCGTAGCCCTCGAACTGGCTGATGACACCATCGTGGAAGGGCACGTGAAGGGTGCGGGAGACGTCCTGCCACTGTTCGAGTTCGCCGCCGTCGAGGCCGGTGCGTTCGACGAGTTCGCGCCGCCGTGGCTCGGGCAGCGACTGCATCAGTTCGAGCGTGCGCGAGAGCACCCAGGCGGCCGTGACGTTCGTGTAGGCGTTGTCGTCGAGGCCGGGCTGCGAGGCGCCGGGGTAGGCGTCGTGGTACTCGTCGGGGCCGACCACGCCCTTGATGCGGTGGCGTCCGAGCCGCTCGTCGTAGACGGCCGAGTCGGCCCAGAAGCGGGCGATCTGCAGCAGCATCTCGGCGCCCTTGGTGGTGCGGAACTCGGCGTCTCCGCTGGCCTCGCAGTACTGCCACACGTTGTACGCGATGGCCGAGCCGACGTGGTGCTGGAGCCGGGAGTGG
Source organism: Streptomyces sp. NPDC001137 (assembly GCF_040298885.1). Taxonomy (NCBI): domain Bacteria; kingdom Bacillati; phylum Actinomycetota; class Actinomycetes; order Kitasatosporales; family Streptomycetaceae; genus Streptomyces; species Streptomyces sp. NPDC001137. The sequence goes on along the minus strand of NZ_JBEPBA010000002.1, from coordinate 619,330 downwards.
TCGGGCAGCCAGCGTCCCGAGCGGGGGTTGAGGTGCAGCTGCTGGGTCTCCTCGCGTCCGTCGCTCCCGCTCTGCCAGGGGTACAGCGCACCACGGCGGCCCGCCGACCGTGCGGCGGTGCAGGCTTGTTCGAGGCGGCGGTGGCGGTAGCGGAGCAGGGCGCGGGAGACCTCGGGGAAGTGCAGGTTGAGGTAGGGCAGGACGAACAGTTCGTCCCAGAAGACGTGTCCGCGGTAGGCCTCGCCGTGCAGTCCTCGGGCGGGTACGCCGACGTCGACGTCGGCGGTGTGCGGGGAGAGGGTCTGCAGGACGTGGAAGAGGTGCAGCCGCAGGATGCGGCCCGCCTCCCCGTCGACCTCGAGGTCCGCCCGGCGCCAGAGCTGGTCCCAGGCGGTGAGGTGGGATTCGAGGAGCTCGTCGAAGCCGGGTGCCCGGCTCACCCGGTCGACGGCGGCGAACAGCGGGTCGCTGATCGCCGGGTCGCGCGAGGTGTGCAGAGCGACCGTCTTGTCGACGACGGCGGTGTCCCCGGCGGCCAGGTCCAGGCTCAACCGCTGGACGACGCCCGGCACTTCGTGGCTGATCGTGGCGGGTGCGCCGGCGGTCAGGCGGGCCGCCATGCCGATGCGGATGTCCGACGTGCGGGTACGGCAGCGCAGCCACACGGTGTCGGGGGCGGCGGTTCCGGTGTGCACATGGGTGAGGTGGCGGCCGTCGAGGTCCCGGTAGCGGGGCACGCCGCTGTTGGTGACGCCGCCGTCGAGGGCCGCCTCGACGTCGAGGCGGCCGACCCGTCCTTCGGCCGTGAACTCGGTGCGCAGCGCGGCCAGATGAGCGTCGGCCATGTGCACCAGCCGCTGCTGACGCACCGTCAGCGCGCGTTCCTCGCCGAGGTCGTACTTCGTCCAGCGCTCCAGCAGTCCCGAGGACAGGTGCAGGGTCTCGCGGTGGTCGAGCACCGTCGCGGTGTCGGGCGTGAGCCACCGCCCTCCGGGGAGGCCGAAGCGCAACGGCAGCCAGTTCGGCAGGTTGACCATGTCCTCGTTCTCAACCTGGCGGCCGGCCACGTCGGAGGCGAGCCGGTTGTAGCAGCCCGCCACATAGGTGCCCGGGTAGTGCACCTCGTCCGCAGCGCACTCAGGCAGCGCTCCCCGGGTGGCGAAATAGCCGTTGCCCAGCGTGCACAGCGCCTCCCTCAGGCGCTCGTCGGCCGGCTCGTAGCCCTCGTACTCCCAGGTCCAGCCCGTCACTTCGGCTCTCCTCGTACGACCAGTTCGGCGAGGTCGGACACGACGATGTCGGCGCCGTGCCGCAGCAGCCGCTGCTCGGTGTCCGGGCCGTCCGTGCGGTCCACACCGATCACCAGGGCGAATCCGCCCCGGCGGCCCGCCTCGACGCCCGCCAGGGCGTCCTCCACGACGGCGGCTCGTGCTGCGGGGACGCCGAGCCGGCGGGCCGCTTCGAGGAAGAGGTCCGGTCGCGGTTTGCCGGGCAGTCCCAGCCGGGCTGCTTCGCTGCCGTCCACGAGCACGTCGAAGAGATCGAGTATCCCGGCCCGGTCGAGCAACTCACCGGCGTGGCGGGAGGCGGAGGCCGCGGCCCGGGGTATCCCGGCGCGGCGCAGGGCATGCACCAGCCGTACCGTTCCCGGGTACGCGTCGACGCCATGGGCGCGCAGACGCCGGGTGAACAGGCGCTCCTTGTCCGCGGCGACGGCCCGCACGGTCTCCTCCGACGGGTCGATGCCGCGTGCACGGAGGAAGGCCGCTGCGCCGTCGAGCCGGGACTTGCCGTCCACGTGGCGCAGGTAGTCGTCGCGCACGTCGAAGGGGCGGCGCAGCGCCGGATCCCGGGGCGGGTGAGCGCGCAGGAAGGCGTCGAAGGCCGTCTTCCAGGCGGCGGCGTGCACCCGGGCCGAGTCGGTGATGACGCCGTCGGTGTCGAAGACGACGGCGCGCACGTCCCTCAGCACCGGGGCGAGGCGCTCCGCGGGGTGTGCCGATGTGCGGCTCCGCCGCGGGGCGCTGTGCCGTCGCTCGTCCGCGGCGTCGTCGTGGCTGATCGCGCCCTGCGGCGGAGCCGCATGCGGATACGGCCCCGCGCCCCCATGGGGCGCTGACGAACCGGCGCGGACTTCGTCGAGGTCGCTCAGGGGTCGGTGCACGGTCACACCTGCTGGGGCACGACCGCCACCGGGCAGTCGGCGTGGTGCAGCAATGTGTGTGCCACCCGGCCGAGTTGGAGACCGCCGTGGCCGGTGCGGCGCTGCGCCCCGACGATCACGAGGTCCGCGGCGGCCGAGCGGTGCAGCAGCACCTTGCGGGCCGGTCCCTCGACCGCGACGCGGTGCACCAGGACCCCCGGGTGGTCGGCGATCGCGTCGGCGAGCAGGGCGTCGAGCAGCGCGGCCGCCTGTTGCTCGTGGCGGTGCGCGGGGTCCGCCGCCAGCCGGGGGTCGTCGGCGCTCTCGTGTGCGGGACACCGCCAGGTGCGCACGACGTCGAGGGCGCAGCCGCGTGCCTCGGCCTCGCGGAAGGCGAACCGAACGGCCTCGCCGCCGGTGGCCGGCTCCCCCGCGCCGAGCAGGATCCGCTCGTGGGTGCCCGCGAGGCCGGCCTTGTCGCCACGGACGACGATCACCGGGCCGTGGGCGCGGGCCGCCACGGCCAGCCCGACCGAGCCGAGCAGCAGACCCGCCAGCTCGCCGCGCCCGCGCGAGCCGGTGACCAGTACAGAGGCGTTGTTGCCCTCACGCAGAAGCGCGGAGACCGCCTCCTCGGGGAGCACCTCGGCGGTGACCTTCACGTCGGGGTTGCGCCGCCCGGCGCGCTCCGCGGCGGAGGCGACGACGTGTTCCGCCATCACCTGCTCGGAGGGACGTTGCAGACTGTTGGACGGCACGGCGCCCTCGTAGCGTTCCCACAGCGAGGCGTACACCAGGCGCAACGGCAGTCCGTGCCGGGCCGCTTCGTCCACGGCCCAGTCGACCGCGGCGAGGCTCCCGTCGGATCCGTCGACGCCCACGACCAGGGGCAGCTCCATCTTCCCCACCGCCTTTCGTCGGTCTGTGCGGAAGCTCAGCGCAGAGCTCCGCTTTCACCGTCACACCGGCGGCCTGGCGTCGACAGGGGTGGTTCGGCCCCTGCCCGGGGCCGCTCGGCCCAGGCCGCGGCTCCCGTCATGCCGCCGGCACGGGGACGACCTCCCGCTGCGGGCCGCCGAGTACCACCTTGAGCGCGCCGGTCTCGCCGGCGCGGGCGAAGACCTCGTACGCCTCCTCCATGCGGTCGAGCGGGAAGCCGTGCGTGACCAGTTGTGAGGTCGGCAGTCGTCCAGCCGCCGCCATCCGCAGCAGGGTGGGGGTGGAGCGCGTGTCGACCAGCCCCGTGGTGATGGTCACGTTCTTGATCCACAGGTCTTCCAGGTGCAGGGTGGCGGGCTTGCCGTGCACACCGACGTTGGCCACGTGCCCGCCGGGGCGCACCATGCGTGTGCACAGCTCGAAGCTCTCCGGTACGCCGACCGCCTCGATGACCACGTCGGCACCGAGCCCGTCGGTGAGGTCGGCTATCAGCTGCTCCGGCGCCTCGCTCGCATCGGCCACCGCTTCGGCACCGAGCTTCCTGGCCGCCTCCAGGCGGGGCGCGGCGAGGTCCACGGCGAGGATGCGCTCGGGGGCGAACAGCCGGGCCGTGGCGATCGCGGCCAGGCCGATGGGCCCCGCCCCGACCACGGCGACGGTGTCTCCGGGACGTACCTGCCCGTTGAGCACGCCCACCTCGTAGGCCGTCGGGAAGATGTCGGCGAGCAGCACGGCGTCCTCGTTGTCCACGCTGCCGGGCAACGGATGCACGGAAAGGTCGGCGTAGGGGACCCGGACGTACTCGGCCTGGGTGCCGTTGATCAGGTGGCCGAGGATCCAGCCTCCGCCGCCCCGGCACTGGCCGTACATCGCCTCGCGGCAGTAGTGGCAGCGTCCGCAGGGGCTGATGCAGGAGATCAGGACCCGGTCGCCGGGCCGCACCGTCCGCACGTCGCTGCCGACCTCGACGATCTCACCGACCGCCTCGTGCCCCAGCACCGTACCCGGGCGCACCTCGGGCACATCGCCCTTGAGGATGTGCAGATCCGTCCCGCAGATGGTGACGGCGTCCACCTGCACGATCGCGTCGGTGGCCTCCTCCAGGCCCGGGTCTGCGACCTCTTCCCAGGCCGCCTGTCCTGGGCCGTGGAACACGTAGCCTCTCATGTCCGACCTCACCCTCTTGCCGCACAGGATGCCGGAATTACCGGAAAACCCCCGTAGGTCCAGCTTGACCAAGTCCCGGCCGATCCGCATGGGCCGGGCGGCCCCAGAAGCCGCGGCGAGGGCGTGATGCGGGGCCGAGCGGCCCTGGCGTGTCCGGTGTCCTCGTGTTGTGCTGGAGGTGACGGGAAGGACCCGGCACAGGCGCGGAGAAGCGGCCGGCGGCCGCGCACCGCGCAATCAGGATCCGCGAGAAGCGGATGGGGCCCTTCCCGTCCTTCATGGACGGGCCCGGTCCGCCAAGTCCTGGGCAATCGTGGCCCGATGGCGGGTGATCTCCGCCTCGACGCAGGCGGCGAGGTGCCCGACCGTCGCGGCGACGGGTTCGGAAAGCCCCTGGCCGAGCGAGGTGTCCGCACCGTCCACGGCGTACGCCACCAGGTGGCCGGGCAGCCGCCCGAGCGCCCTGCCGACGTTGACGGCTTCGCCCAGGCCGTGCGGGCGCATCGTGCCGGCCCGCCACAGCGCCGCGGTGTCCAGGTCGAGGCGGTAGATGCGGCCGGGGTGGCTCGGGCGGGCGTGGGCGGCCTCCAGCACGACGGCCAGTTCCGTGTTCTCCCACAGCCGGATCAGCCGTGCCGGGTCGGGGTCGCAGGCGGCGAGCAGGGTGCCCGGGGGCAGTGGCCTTGCGGTGGCCCGCTCCCGCAGCCGGGAGAGCACCGCTCGGGGCACACCGTCGTCATGCCGGTCCGGGTCGCCGATGGCGATGATCGCGATACGAGTGGAGACAGTCATGGTTCTTCTCCCTGCAACTGCGTCTGCCTCCACCCTTGCCGGAGCCCGGTTTTCCGGTCGCTGGGCCGAAAGACCTCGGAACGGGGCCGCCCGGCCCGTCCGCCCGGCCCGGGCAGACGGATGCGCGGCCGGCGTACCGGCCGCGCACCGCGGGTGCGGGCGAGCGCCCGCCCGCACTCAGACTTGCCGCACCGGGATGGTCTTTGTGGCCTTCTTGGTCTCGGGCACGGGGACCGTGACGGTCAGGACGCCGTCCTTGTACTCGGCAGTGGCCTCGTCACCCTTGGCCCCGGCCGGCAGCCGGACGGAGCGGGCGAAAGTGCCGTAGCGGAACTCCGTGCGGTGCTTCTGTGTCGTCTCCTCACTGCGCTCTGCCCGCAGGGTCAGAACGCCTTCCGCGACGGTGATTTCGACATCCTTGGCGGGGTCGATGCCCGGGAGCTCCGCCCGCAGCACGTACTTCTCGTCCGCCAAGTGTTCTTCTATGCGGATGCCGTGCAGTCCGGGGACCGTGTGCGCCCCGGGGAAACCGGTCTCGACCCAGCCGAACAGGTCGGGCAGGGTCGGCCAGCCCGGCAGCCGTTCGATCATGCCAGTCATGTCCCCTCCTCTTCTGCTTCGCCACTTCCAGCGTCCCGCGCCGGGGCGCGACGCGCGTGGGCCGACCGGGCCTCTACCGGGCCCGGTCGGCCCACGCGCCCCAACGTCCCCCCGGCACCTGCCGGTTGGGGCACCGCATCAAGGCGCACCGCCGACTCCCGAGGGCGGCGCGGTCGTCCCGGCATCCGGCAGGTCCGGGTCGAGGTCCGGGCGCCGGCGCGGGCCAAGGAGCGCGCAGTCCACGTCCACGACGCCCTCGACGGCCCGCACCAGCCGTGCGGCGATGGGCACCAGGGCGGTGTCGCCGGTCCTTCCGGTGAGCTTCACCACGCCTTCGCGCACCTCGACCCGGATCGATTCGGCCTCGGCGGGGAACAGGTGGTCGACGACGTCGCGCCGCACCTCCCCGGCGATGTCCTCGTCGCTGCGCAGGAAGACCTTCAGCAGGTCGGCCCTGCTGACGATGCCCCGCAGCATGTCTTCGTCGTCGACCACCGGCAGCCGTTTCACCTTGTGGAGCGCCATGATCCGGGCGGCCTGTGCGAGCGAGGCGTGTGCCTGGACGGTGACGGCCGGTGCGCTCATCAGCTCCTCGGCGGTCACGGCGCCGGCCTTGACCAGGTCGGCCAGCCGCCGCAGTTGGGTGTAGCGGTCCGGATCGCCGTCGCGGAACTCCTCCTTGGGCAGCAGATCGGCCTCGGAGACGACACCGACCACCCGGCCCTCGCCCTCCACCACGGGCATGGCGCTGACCTTCCACTGCTGCATGGTCTTCACGATCTCCTTGAACGTCGCTCCGCGGCCGAGGGCGACGACGGTGCGGGTCATCACATCGCTGACGATGTGCGGAGTGCCGTGCATGGCGTCCTCCCTTGGGCTCGCGGTCGGGCGACGGCTCGTGCCGCACGACACCTCCAGCGTCGGGCAGCGGCCCACCGTCGACATGGGCCGAGTGGCCCAGTGTCGGGTTCCGGTGGGCTCTCTTTGCGCTGATGAGCCGGAGCAGCGCAGCCAAGGGCCGTTCGGCCCGTTCCCCAGGCCACGCAGCCCCTGCCCGGGCAGGCGGCTCACCGCAGACGCTGGAGGTGCAGAGGGCCGCCCGGAGCCGGGCGGCCGACGAGCCGGGGAGGTGGTGGCCGTGCTTCGCCCCGTTGTCGTAGGCCTGGACGGTTCATGTGAGAGCCTCGCCGCCGCCGAGTGGGCGGTCGGGGAGGCATTGCGGCGCGGCCTGCCGCTGCGCCTGGTGCACGCGTGGGAGGGACTGGAGCCCGGCACGTCGCAGTTGCCCGAGCTGGACGCGCCGCACTATTGGGCGCGGCGGATCCTGCGCGGAGCCGTGGACCAGCTGGGCGAGCGTCACCCGCAGGTGTATCTCAGTGCCGAGCAGATCGCCCGTCCCGCGGCGGACGCGCTCGTCGATGCGGGCGGTGAGGCCGAACTGCTGGTCCTGGGCAGCCGGGCCTTCAGTGGCTTCGGCGGGTTCATGGCCGGTTCGGTGGCGCTCGCGACAGTGGCCCGCGTTGCGCGGCCCGTGGTGCTCGTGCGGGCCGACCGGACCGCAGAGGACGACCACCTGCCGGACGCGGAGGGCCGGCCGTCGCTGCGCACGCCGTACCGCGACGTCGTGGTCGGCGTGGACATCGCGCGCCCGTGCGAGGAACTGCTCGCGTTCGCCTTCGAGAGCGCGGCCCTGCGTTCCGCACAGCTGCAGGTGCTGCACGCCTGGCATGTGCCGTACGCCCCGCCCGCCGCGGCGGCCACGATGAGTGCCGCTGCACAGCAGGCCGCCGAAACCGCACTGGACGGCGCGCTCCAGCCGTGGCGGGAGAAGTACCCGACGGTAAAGGTCCTGGCGCTGGTGGAGAACGGCCGCCCGGCCCAGCAGCTGCTGCACGCCGCGCAGAATGCCGCGCTGCTGGTCGTCGGCCGCAGGCACCGTCCGGCCAGGCTGGGCGCGCACACCGGGCCGGTCGCGCACGCGGTGATGCACCACGTGCGCTGCCCCGTCGTGATCGTCCCGCACGACTGACTCGCCCAAAGACACGAGGACCCCGGCGGAAGGGAAGGTGCCGTGTTCCAGGTTCGCATCCACGGCCGTGGCGGCCAGGGAGCCGTCACGGCCGCCGAGTTGTTGTCGGTGGCGGCGTTCATGGAGGACCGCCACGCGCAGGCGTTCCCCAGCTTCGGATCGGAGCGGACGGGGGCGCCGGTCGTGGCGTTCTGCCGGATCGACGACCGGCCGATCCGGGTGCGCGAGCCCGTCATGCGGCCCGATGCGCTGGTGGTCCAGGACCCCACGCTGCTGCACCAGGTGAACGTCTTCGAAGGGCTGCGGACCGGCGGCGCCGTGCTGATCAACTCGCCGCGGTCCGTGGACGAGCTGGGCCTCGGCGAGCTTGCCGGCCCTGCCCTCACCGTCCCGGCCACCGCACTCGCCGTGCGCCACTTCGGCCGGCCGGTGCCGAACGCGGTCCTGCTCGGCGGACTCGCCGCGCTCACCGGCTGCGTGAGGATCGAGTCGCTCGGCGCCGCTGTCCGCGAGCGTTTCCCCGGGGAGCTGGGCGAGGCCAACGCTGCCGCGGCCCGGGAGGCATACGACCACGTCAGGAAGGCCCAGCGGGAGGAGCGGGCGCATGCTCAAGCAGACTGAGGGGTCGCGTGCGGTCGCCGAAACCGTCGCCTGCTGCCGGCCCGAAGTGATCGCCGCGTATCCGATCTCGCCGCAGACGCACATCGTCGAGGAGCTCAGCCGCCTGGTGAAGTCCGGTGCGCTGAAGCCGTGCGAGTACGTCAACGTCGAGTCGGAGTTCGCAGCGATGTCGATGTGCATCGGGGCCTCGGCCGCGGGCGCCCGCGCCTACACGGCGACCGCGAGCCAGGGCCTGCTGTACATGGTGGAGGCGCTCTACAACGCCTCCGGGCTGGGGCTGCCGATCGTGATGACGGTCGCCAACCGGGCCATCGGCGCACCCATCAACATCTGGAACGACCACAGTGACACCATGTCGCAGCGCGACTCCGGCTGGATCCAGCTGTACGCGCGCGACAACCAGGAGGCCGCCGACCTGCATCCGCAGGCGTTCCGGCTGGCCGAGGAGCTGTCGCTGCCGGTGATGGTGTGCATGGACGGCTTCGTGCTCACCCACGCCTGGGAGCGGATCGAGGTGCCGGAGCAGGCGCAGGTCGACGCGTTCCTGCCGCCGTACGAGCCACGCCAGGTCCTGGACCCGGACGAGCCGGTGTCGATCGGTGCGATGGTCGGCCCGGACGCCTTCACCGAGGTGCGCTATCTGGCGCACGCCAAGCAGATGCAGGCGCTGGACACGATCCCCCGGGTGGCCGACGAGTTCCGGAAGGTCTTCGGGCGCGCCAGCGGCGGCCTGGTCCACCCGTACGCCTGCGAGGACGCCGACACGATCGTCGTGGCCCTGGGCTCGGTGTTCGGAACCGTGTGCGACGTGGTCGACGAGATGCGTGAGCAGGGGGTCCGCATCGGGGCGCTGGCCATCACGTCGTTCCGGCCGTTCCCGCTCGACGCGGTGCGGACCGTGCTCGGCAGGGCACGCCAAGTCGTCGTGCTGGAGCGGGCGTTGGCGGTCGGTGTCGGCGGGATCGTGTCGGCGAACGTGCGCACCGCGCTGTCCGGGATCCAGTTGGACGGACACACCGTGGTCGCCGGGCTCGGTGGGCGCGCGATCACCAAGGAGTCCCTGCACCGGCTGTTCGACGACGCGATCGCCGGACGCCTGGGGCAGTTGACCTTTCTCGACCTCAACACCGAGCTGGTGGAGCGGGAGTTGGCACGGATGGCTGAGACCAGGCGGTCCGGGCCGTCCGCGGAGAACATCCTGCGTGATGTGGGGAGCAACCGATGAGTGGCGCGCCGCAGGTCAAGTTCTACCAGGTGGGCAGCTTCGCGGCCGGGAACCGGCTGCTGGGGCCCGAGCTGCAGTCCGACCAGGCCGATCCGGGCCGCGCCAACGCGCTGACCTGCGGCCACCGCGCCTGCCAGGGCTGCGGCGAGGCGCTCGGTGCCCGTTACATCCTGGATGCGGCCCAGCGGGCGGCCGGCGGCAAGGTGATCGCGGTGAACGCGACGGGCTGCCTGGAGGTGTTCTCGACGCCGTATCCGGAGACGTCGTGGCAACTGCCCTGGCTGCACTCGCTGTTCGGCAACGCGCCCGCGGTCGCCGCGGGCGTCGCCGCCGCACTGCGCGCCAAGGGCCGCACCGACATCCGCGTGGTCGGGCAGGGCGGCGACGGCGGCACCGTCGACATCGGCCTCGGCTGCCTGTCCGGCATGTTCGAGCGGGGCGACGACGTCCTGTACGTCTGTTACGACAACGAGGCCTACATGAACACCGGTGTGCAGCGCTCCGGGGCCACTCCCCCGACAGCGCGCACCGCCACCACCCAGGCGGTGGGCGAGGAGCCCGGCGCCCCCTTCGGGCAGGGCAAGAACCTGCCGCTGATCGCGATGGCGCACGAGATCCCGTACGTCGCCACGGCCACCGTCGCGGGTCTGCGCGACCTGGAGGCCAAGGTGCACCGGGCGATGGGGATGCGCGGCGCCCGCTATCTGCATGTGCTGGTGCCCTGCCCGCTGGGCTGGGGCACGGCTTCCCATGACACGGTGCGCATCGCCCGGCTGGCCGAACAGACCGGGCTGTTCCCGGTGTTCGAGGCCCTCGACGGCGAGGTCACCGACGTCGCACCGATCCGGCGGCGTCTGCCGGTCGAGGAGTACCTGCGCCCGCAGAAGCGCTACGCGCACCTCTTCCGGCCCGAGCTGCGCACGGACGTCATCGCCCGCCTGCAGCGGACGGCCGACCGCAACATCGCCCGCTTCGGGCTGCTGGCCCCTGAGGAGGCGTCGTCGTGAAGGACAAACCGTTCGCGATCACTCTGAACGTCGGCTCCAGCCTGGCGAACCACACCGGGGCCTGGCGCACCGAACGCCCCGTCTACGTCGACCGTATGCCGCCGTGCAACCAGGCCTGCCCGGCCGGGGAGAACATCCAGCAGTGGCTGTTCCACGCGGAGAGCGGCGACTACGAGTCCGCGTGGCGGCAGTTGATGCGGGACAATCCGCTGCCCGCCGTGATGGGCCGCGTCTGCTATCACCCGTGCGAGACCGCCTGCAACCGGGTCCAGGTCGACAACGCGGTCGGCATCAACTCGATCGAGCGGTTCCTGGGCGACGAGGCGATCAAGCGGGGCTGGACCGTGCCCGTGCCGGAAACGACCTCGGGCAGGCGTGTCCTGGTCGTCGGCTCCGGCCCGGCCGGGCTGTCGGCCGCGTACCACCTGCGGCTGCTCGGCCACGAGGTGACGATCCGCGAGGCACAGGAGCAGCCCGGCGGGATGATGCGCTACGGCATCCCGCGTTACCGGCTGCCGCGTGAGGTACTGGACGCCGAGATCGACCGGATCACGGCGCTGGGCGTCGGGCTGGAGCTCGGCACGAAGGTCGACGAGGTGCTCGCCGCGCAGCGGGACGGCGGCTTCGACGCCGTGTTCCTGGCGGTGGGCGCGGGCATCGGCAAGCGCGCCTACATCCCGGCCGGTGACAGCGCCCGCATCCTCGACGCGGTGACGCTGCTGGGCAGTATGGAGGGCGAGGACCGGCCGCTGCTGGGCCGCAGGGTCGCCGTCTACGGCGGCGGCAACACGGCCATGGACGCGGCCCGCACCGCCCGCAGGCTCGGCGCGACCGACGCCGTGGTGGTGTACCGGCGCACCCGGGACCGTATGCCCGCGCACGACATCGAGGTCGAGGAGGCGCTGGAGGAGGGCGTGCGGATGAAGTGGCTCTCCACGATCAAGCACGCCGACGAGGGGCGGCTGACCATCGAGCGGATGGCGCTCGACGCGACCGGATTCCCGCAGCCCACCGGCGAGTTCGAGGAGCTTGAGGCGGACAGCGTGGTGCTGGCGCTCGGCCAGGACTCGGACCTGTCCCTGCTGCGGGACGTACCGGAGTTGACCGTGGACCACGGCGTGGTGCAGGTGGCCGACGGTCTGATGACCGGGCACGAGGGCATCTTCGCGGGCGGCGACATGGTGCCCGCCGAGCGCACGGTCACGGTGGCCGTGGGACACGGCAAGAAGGCGGCCCGGCACATCGACGCGTTCCTGCGCGGCACGGCGTACGACCCCGCCCCCAAGCACGGCCTCGCGTCGGCCGACCGGCTCAACACCTGGTACTACTCCGACGCCCCGGCCTCGGTGCGGCCGACACTCGAACTCGCCCGCCGCGTCTCGACGTTCGACGAGGTGGTGCAGGGGCTCGACGAGTCCACCGCCCTGTTCGAGGCCCGGCGCTGCATGTCCTGCGGCAACTGCTTCGAGTGCGACAACTGCTACGGCGTCTGCCCGGACAACGCGATCACCAAGCTGGGTCCCGGCAAGGGGTTCGCCATCGACCTCGACTACTGCAAGGGGTGCGGGCTGTGCGCGACCGAGTGCCCGTGCGGGGCGATCGACATGGTGCCGGAGGAGTGAGCCGGATCCGCCTCATCCCTCATTCCCCGGAGGGGATTGCCGGTCTTGTCCATGGGTCGTGATCGAGATCGCCTTGGCCGGCGGGGCGTTGGATGCCTGCTTACGGACCGACCACGGCCTGCAGCTTGGGGAGCTGGAGCAGATCCAGGCCGTCGTCACCGGCTCTGGCGCGCGGGAGGTCGGCACGTGGACCGTGACCGGGCATGCCGCCGGGGCCGCCCGGAGAGCGGCCCCGGCGTGCGGACCGTGGGTCAGCCGACGAACTCGCCCACGGCCGCCTTCAGTTCGCTCAGTCCCTTCTTCGCGTCGGTGAAGAACATCCCGGTCTTCGGGTCGGTGTAGAGCTCGTTGTCGATGCCGGCGTAGCCGTGGCCCATCGAGCGTTTGATGACGACGACGCTCTTGGCCCGGTCGACGTCGAGGATCGGCATGCCCGAGATCGCGTTGCCGGGACGGCGGGCGATGGGGTTGGTCACGTCGTTGGCGCCGATGACGAGGGCGACGTCCGCCTGCGGGAACTCGGGGTTGACCTCGTCCATCTCCTTCAGCTGGGTGTAGGGGACGTTGGCTTCGGCAAGAAGCACGTTCATGTGTCCGGGCATGCGGCCCGCGACCGGGTGGACGGCGTAACTGACGTCGACGCCGTGGTCGGTGAGCAGCTTGGCGAGGTCGCCGAGTTCGTGCTGGGCCTGGGCCGCGGCGAGGCCGTAACCGGGGACGAAGATGACCTTGCTCGCGTACGCCAGCTGGATCGCCACGTCGTCCGCGGAGACCGACCGCACCTGGGCGGGAGCCGAACCGACAGCCACCGGGGCGCCGTCGCCGGTGCCGAAGCCGCCGACGACGATGCCCGCGACCGACCGGTTCATGGCGTCGGCCATCAGCTTGGTGAGGATGCCGCCCGACGAGCTGACCAGCATGCCCGCGATGATCAGTGCGGTCTCGTTCAGGACGAAGCCCGCCATAGCGACCGCGAATCCGGTGAAGGCGTTCAGCAGAGCGATGACGACGGGCATGTCCGCGCCTCCGATGGGCAGCACCATCGTCACGCCGAAGAGCAGGGCGACGGCCACCAGTCCGTACAGGGCGACAAGGGAGTCCGGAGCGAGCACCAGCCAGACGGTGCCGACGACGAAGGAGGCCGGCAGCACCACGTTCAGCAGCCGGGCTCCGGGGAAGACCACCGGCGCCCCGGAAACGACGCCCTGGAGCTTGCCCGCCGCGATGAGCGATCCGGAGAAGGTGACCGCGCCGATGACGATGTCCAGGGCGCCCGGCAAGGAGACCCGGGCGCCGAGCGCGGCCGGATGGTCGGCCTGGAGGAGGTCGTTGAGCGCGATGAGCGCGGCCGCCCCGCCGCCGACCGCGTTGAAGAGGCTGACCAGTTGGGGCATGGCGGTCATCGTGACCTCGCGTGCCGCGTACAGTCCGAGCGCGGCGCCGACGAGGCCGCCGGAGGCCAGCACCAGCCAGCCGGTCGTGCTGATGGCACCTTCGTGGGCCACCAGCCACACCGTGGCGGCCATCGCGACGGCCATGGCCCCGGCGGACAGGGTGTTCCCACGGCGGGCCGTGCGCGGGTGGTTCATCAGGTGCAGGCCGAGGACGAAGCACGCGGCCGTGGCGAGGAAGACGTAGTGGACGGCGTTGGAGACGGTGTCCATGGTGCTCACACCTCCGCCTTGTCACGAGTGCCGGAGGGGGCGGGCCTGGCCTTGAACATCTCCAGCATCCGGTCGGTGACGACATATCCGCCGACGACGTTCATCGCTCCGAACACCATCGCCGCGAAGGCGAGGACGTAGCCGAGCCAGGTGTGCGACTCGGCCGCGATCAGCATGGCTCCGACGACGACGATGCCGTGCACGGAGTTGGAGCCGGACATCAGGGGGGTGTGCAAGGTCGCGGGGACCTTGCTGATGACCTCGACGCCGACCAGGACGCTCAGCACGAAGACGGTGATCGCGGTGAGGAGATCGAGACTGTTCATGAGAGGGCTCCACTCGTGAGTGCGGCCGTGATCTCGTCGGCCGGGTCGAAGAGCAGTTCGCCGTCGTGCACGAGGTGGCGCAGCAGCGCGACGAGGTTGCGGGCGTAGGCCGTGGACGCGGCGGTCGCCATCGCGGACGGCAGGCGTCCGGCGCCGATGACGGTGACGCCGCCCGCCAGGACCTGCGTCTTGTCGGGTTGGGAGACCTCGACGTTTCCGCCGAGTTCGCTCGCGGCGAGGTCGACGACCACCGAACCGGCCTTCATGGCCTCGACGGCGTCGGCGGTGACCAGCAACGGCGGCTTGCGGCCCGGCACCTGGGCCGTGGTGATCACGATGTCGGTGCGGGCGATGTGCGCGTCCAGCGACGCTCGCTGGGCCTGCTGCTCCGCCTCGGTCAACTCCCGTGCGTAGCCGCCCTGTCCGGCGCCCGATCCGGTGCCTGACGGGTGCTGGATGTCGAGGAATCGGGCGCCGAGCGACTCCACCTCCTCTCGTGCTGCGGGGCGTACGTCGTAGGCCGTGACGACGGCGCCGAGGCGGCGGGCGGTGGCGATCGCCTGCAGTCCGGCCACACCGGCGCCGATGACGAGGACCTGAGCGGGGCGCATGGTGCCTGCCGCGGTGGTCAGCATCGGGAAGAAACGGTCGTACGAGTCGGCCGCGAGCACGGCCGCCCTGTAGCCGGCGACGTTGGCCTGGGAGGTCAGCGCGTCCATGGACTGGGCGCGGCTGAGGGTGCGCGGCAGCAGGTCGAGGCTCACCGTCCGCACTCCGCGCTCGGCCAGTTGTCCGGCCAGGGCGGGGTGGCGCGGCAGTTCGAGCAGGCCGATCAGGGTCTGCCCCGCACGCAGCGACTCGGCGGTCTCCGGGTCCGGCGGGCCGACGCACAGGACGGCGTCCGCGCGTGCGTACAGCTCTTCGGGGGGCACGACCCTCGCGCCGGCGGCGGTGTAGTCGGCGTCGGTGAACCAGGCCCCGGAGCCTGCCCCGGTTTCGATCAGGACTTCAAGTCCGGCCCGGATCAGGAGAGTTACCGCCTCGGGGACGAGGGCGACACGGCGTTCGCCGGGCGCCCGCTCCCGTACGGTGCCTACGGTGACGGTGGGCATGATCTGCTGCCTCTCCCTGTGGTCCGCTGGGTCGCGGACCTCAGAATTCGAAGACGAGCCGGGCTTCGGCCCGTCCGCCGAGGACCTCGTCGAAGGAGTCGTTGACCTCGTCCAGGCGGCGCGTTTCGGCGATGACCTGGGTGCGTCCTGCCGCGTGCAGCGCGAACACCTCGGCGAGGTCCTGGCGGGTGCCGACGATGGAGCCGATGACGGAGATGCCGCCGAGGACGGTCTCGAAGATCGGCACGTTGATCGCGGCGTTGTCGGCGGGCAGGGCGACCATGACCAGGCGTCCACCGCGGTTGAGTGACTTGTAGGCCTGCTCGAACGCCTTGGGGGCGGCGGCGAGTACGACGGCGACGTCCGCTCCGCCGGCCTTCTTGATCTCCTCGACCGGGTCGTGTGTGCGGGCGTTGACGGTCTGGTCGGCGCCGAGCCGGTGGGCCAGGCCCAGCTTCTCGGGTTCCACGTCGACGGCGGTGACCAGTCCGCCGACGAGGCGCGCGTACTGGAGCGCCAGGTGGCCGAGGCCGCCGATGCCGAAGACCGCGACCCGTTCGGCCGGGACCACCTTCGCGACCTTGATCGCCTTGTAGGTGGTGACGCCCGCGCAGGTCAGGGGTGCCGCGTCGAAGGAGCTGACGCCCTCGGGCACCTGGACGACCGCGCCCGCGTTCGCGAGGGCGTACTCGGCATAGCAACCGTCCACGGAGTAGCCGGAGTTGACCTGGCTCTCGCACAGGGTCTCCCAGCCCGAGACGCAGTAGCGGCAGGTGCCGCAGGACGAGCCGAGCCACGGTATGGCGACCCGCTTGCCGGCCAGGTCGGCCGACACGCCGGCGCCGACGGCCTGTACGGTGCCGATGCCCTCGTGGCCGGGGATGAACGGCGGCTGCGGCTTGATGGGCCAGTCGCCGTGGGCGGCGTGGATGTCGGTGTGGCAGAGGCCGGAGGCCTCCATCTTGACGAGCACCTGGCCGGGACCGGGCTCGGGGACGGGCAGGTCCTGGATCTCCAGGGGCTTGCCGAAGTCGGTGACCACTGCTGCCTTCACGATCTGCTCCTCAACTCGTCCTGTTCCCGGGCGCCTTGACCCGGGTCACGAAGTGCAGCCCGTCCCCGGCTGCGAGGGAGAATCCGCCCGGCGTGCCCTCTTCGACGTCCAGCACGTAGAAGGGGCGGCCGAACGCCTCGTACTGTTCGGCGTCCATGTGGAACGTGCAGCCGTCCACGACGCCGACGAGCATGTCGCCGTCTCCCAGGGCGAATTCGCCGTTCTGGAAGCACATCGGGTCGCTTCCGTCGCAGCAGCCGCCCGACTGGACGAACATCACCGGCCCGCCCTGGGCGGCGCACAGGGCCGCGATGGCCCTGCGTGCCGCCCGCGTGGCGGTGACGCGCCCGACGGTGCCGTGTTCGACCTTCTCGGACATGTCGCCGCACTCCCCTAGAACAGCCCGAGCGGCTTGGTGCCATAGCTGACCAGGAGGTTCTTGGTCTGGCTGTAGTGCTCGAGCATCATCTTGTGCGTCTCGCGGCCGATGCCGGAGACCTTGTAGCCGCCGAACGCCGCGCCCGCCGGGTACTGGTGGTAGCAGTTCGTCCAGACCCGGCCCGCCTTGATCGCGCGGCCCATGCGGTAGGCGAGGGCGCCGTCGCGGCTCCACACGCCGGCTCCGAGGCCGTAGAGCGTGTCGTTGGCGATCTCCAGCGCCTCGGCCTCGTCCTTGAAGGTGGTGACGGCGAGGACAGGTCCGAAGATCTCCTCCTGGAAGACACGCATCTTGTTGTGGCCCTTGAGGACGGTCGGCTCGTAGAAGTAGCCGTCCGCGAACTCGCCGCCCAGGGCCCTCCGGTGGCCGCCGGCCAGCAGCTCGGCGCCCTCCTTCAGGCCGATCTCGACGTACGAGGCGATCTTCTCGATCTGCTGCTTCGACACCTGGGGGCCGATCATGGTCGCGGTGTCGAGGGGGTCGCCCTGCTTGATGGCGCCGATGCGCTCCAGGCAGCGGCCCATGAACTCCTCGTAGATGTCCTCCTGGATGAGTGCGCGGGAGGGGCAGGTGCAGACCTCGCCCTTGTTGAACGCGTACAGGACGAGTCCCTCGACGGCCTTGTCGAGGAAGTCGTCGTCCTTCGCGGCCACGTCGGCGAAGAAGATGTTCGGCGACTTGCCGCCCAGCTCCAGGGTGACCGGGACGATGTTCTGGGACGCGTACTGCATGATCAGCCGGCCCGTGGTGGTCTCTCCGGTGAAGGCGACCTTGGCGATGCGCTTGTCGGTGGCGAGCGCCTTGCCGATCTCGGCGCCGGGACCGTTCACGACGTTGACCGCGCCGGGCGGCAGGATGTCGCCGACGACCTCCATCAGCTTCAGGATCGACCACGGGGTCGGAGAGGCGGGCTTGAGCACCGAGGTGTTGCCCGCGGCGAGCGCCGGGGCCAGCTTCCACGCGGCCATCAGCAGCGGGAAGTTGAAGGGGATGATCTGGGCGACCACGCCCAGTGGCTCGTGGAAGTGGTAGGCGATCAGATCCTTGTCGATCTCGGTGATCTCGCTCTCCTCGGCCCGGATCGCGGACGCGAAGTAGCGGAAGTGGTCGGCGGCGAGAGGGATGTCGGCGGCCAGGGTCTCGCGGACCGGCTTGCCGTTGTCCCAGCTCTCGGCGACGGCGAGTTCCTCGCAGTGGGCGTCGATGGCGTCGGCCACCTTGTTCAGGACGGCCGCGCGCTGGGCCGTGGAGGCCTCCCCCCAGGCGTCCTTGGCGGCGTGGGCGGCGTCCAGGGCGAGTTCGATGTCCTCGGCGCCCGACTTCGGGACCTCGCAGACCGGCTTCGCGGTCGCGGGGCACAGGTTGACGGAGTACTGGCCGGTGCTGGGCGCCTGCCACTTGCCGCCGATGAAGTTCTCGTACCGGGGCGCGACGTCCACGGGACTGCCGGGCCTGCCGGGAGGCTCGTACTTCATGATCGTCCCCTTTCCGGACACGACGATCGGGTCATGCTCGAACGCTAGGAGCGGGAACGCTGCAACCACGCTGCATACGGCGCGACCTGCGGCGGGACGGCCAGACGGGAGTCCAGCGCGCGGGCGCGGGCCGCGGCGGCCGCCCGCTGCGCCGAGCCGCCCGGCAACCGGTGGGCAAGGGTCAGCCATGCGGAGGCGTCGGCGGCTCCCCACTCGGCGCCCACCCAGCGACGCAGCAGCGCCGTCTCGCCCGCGGCCAGCACCGCGCCGCGCAACTGCTGTTCCAGACACCGCCGTTGCCCCACCACGACGGGTGCGTCGGAACGCGGAAGGAGCGGACCGGGGTAGCGGGCCAGGGCCTCGGCCGTCCGTCCCGCCGCGAGCAGGTCGGCGACGTCGCCGAAGTCGGTGTGAGGGGTGCACAGGAGCGCGTACGGGCGTGAGCCGAGCAGGTCGGGGCCGAGGACCGCGCGCAGCCGGGTCATCTCGGCGCGCAGCGTGGAGGCGGGCACCTCGTGCTCGGACAGGTCGACGGCGAGCCGTTCCCCGCTCATGCCGTGGCCGGCCAGTGCGAGCGCGACGACGATCTCACTGTGCCGCGGGCTGAGCCGGAGCACGCGTCCGTCGGTCTCGAGCACGGCGCTGTCCCGGCCGAGAGCTCTCAGGCGGGCCCCGGGCGCCCAGGTGTCGGCGCCGGGCGGCGCCGACGGCCGGTGCGCGAGCTCCGCCTGTGCCGCCAGCGCGGCCGCGCGCACCGCGGCGAACGCGGGCGGCGTGGCGATGCTCGCGCCGCCGGTGAGGTCGACGACGCCGAGGACACGGCCGGTGCCGGGGTCCCGCACGGGCGCCGCGGCACACGACCAGGCGTGCGCGGCGGCGCTGTAGTGCTCGCCGGTGACGATCTGCACGGGGCGCGCCAACTCCAGGGCGGTGCCCGGGGCGTTCGTCCCCGCCTGTCGCTCGGACCACAGGGCGCCCTCGGCGAAGTGCATGGCCTCGGCGCGTCCGACGGTCGCGCGGTCACCCTCGACCCACAGCAGGGTCCCGTCCGCGTCCCCGACCGCGAAGATGTGCCCGTCGTCCGCGGCCCCGGTCCCCAGCAGCTCCCGGAACAGGGGCAGCACCCCGGCCAGCGGGTGGGTGCGGCGGTAGGCGGCCAGTTCCTCGGATGTGGTGGGCAGGGACGGCAGCCGGCCGCCGTCGGCCCGTACGTCGGTGGCGGCGCAGCGCCGCCATGACTCGGCCACCAGACCGCGTACGCCCGGCGGTGCCTGGGGCGCGGTGACGAATCGCTCGTGTGCCGCGCGCAGCGCGGGCACCGAGGCCGCGGTGGAAGCGTCCATGCCACCTCCTGTATGCCGTCCTCCTGGTCCGGCCCCACCAGCCTCACCCGCGTGGCGGGCAGGGGTGCAGAGGCCGAAGGGCCCCTGCGGCAGGGCCTGGTGGGCTCACGTCAGGAGGCAGTGGCCACGAGGAGGTGCGGCCGCTATTCCCGGGGCAGCGGTACGTGCCAGGACAGTACGGTGCCGCTTCCGTGCCCGGTGCCCAGGTCCAGCGCTCCACCCAGTTGCTCGGCCCGTTCGGCCATGTTCCGCAGGCCGCTGCGGCGGCCCCCGGGCGGGATGCCCACGCCGTTGTCCGTGACCGTCAGCCGGAGTTCGCGGCCGTCGGTCTCCAGGACGACGTCGGCGCGGTCGGCGCCGGCGTGCCGGGCGATGTTGGTCAGGGCTTCGGAGAGGACGGCCTCGACATGGGCGGCGATTTCCCTCGGTACGTCGGTGTCCAGCAGGCCTTCCATCCGCACGCTGGGTGCGAAGCCCAGCACCGGGGCCGCCTCGCCGACCACGCGCACCACCCGTGCCCGCAGCCCGGTTCCGGCGCCGCCCTCACGGGCCCGCAGACCGAAGATCGTCGACCTGATGATCTTGATGGTCTCGTCCAGGTCGTCGACGGCCCGCACCACGCGTTCGGCGGCCTCCTGGTGCTCGATGAAGCGGCCCGCGCTCTGCAGGGTCATACCGGTGGCGAACAGCCGCTGGATCGCCAGGTCGTGCAGGTCGCGGGCGATCCGGTCACGGTCCTTGAGCACGGCGATCTGCTCGGCGTCCTGGCGGCGTTCGGCCAGTTCCATCGCGATGGCGGCCTGCGCGGCGAAGGCCTGCAGGGGCACGGTCTCCGTCTCCGTGAACATGGGCTGGCCGGCCTTGCGCGCCACCAGGACCACGCCGCGCGGGCCGGGCCCGCCCGTGCCGATGGGCACGGCCACGGCGGGGCCCAGCCCCTCGAAGCGCACGGGCTCCCGCGAGATCCGTTCGTCGTGAGCGGCATCCTCGCTGGTCACCGGCGCGGCCTCGGAAAAGGCCAGCCCCATCAGGCTCCGGTCCATGGGCAGCACGAGGCCGCGGTGCGCCTCGGCATCCATCCCGACGGCGATCTCCACGGCGAGCGAGGGGGTGTACTCCATGGGCAGTGCGACCGCCGCCAGGGCCGACCCCGTGATCTCCCCGGCCCGCTCGGCGATGAGGCGAAGGACGTCGGTGCGCGCACGGCCGGACATCAGGTCGTGGGCGATCTCCGCGTTCGCCTGCAGCCAGCGCTCGCGCAGCCGGGACTCCTCGTACAGGCGGGCGTTGTCGATGGCGACACCGGCCGCCACGGCCAGCGTCGCCAGGACCGACTCGTCCTCCTCGTCGAACTGCACGCCCCCGCGCTTCTCGGTCAGGTACAGGTTGCCGAACACCTGGTCGCGTACCCGGATGGGAACCCCGACGAAGGTGTTCATCGGCGGATGGTGGGCCGGGAAGCCGTAGGACTCGGGATGCTGGGAGATCTTGGCCAGCCGCAGGGGCTCGGGGTGGCGGATGAGCTCCCCGAGGATGCCGTGGCCCTCGGGGAACGGGCCGATCCTGGCGATCTGCTCCTCCGTGACCCCGATGGTGTGGAAGGCCGACAGGCGCTTGCCGTCCGGTCCGATCACACCGAGGGCGGCGTACTCCGCGTCGACCAGCGTCGCCGCGGCCTCCACGATGCTGCGCAGTGCCTGCTCCAGGTCGAGCTCCCGGCCCACCGAGAGCACGGCCTCCAGGAGGCTGTGCACCCGGTCGCGGGTCCCGCGCGCCGCGTCCAGACGGGCCTGCAACTCCTCCAGGAGCTCGTCCAGCCTCAGCTGGGGCAGCCGTACCCGCGCAGTCTGGGACTCCTCAGGGCTTCCCACGCCAGCTCCTCCAGCTCCCCTTGCCACACCGGCGGCCGACCGCCCGGTCATGTGCCACGGTAACGGTCCAGGGCAGGAGACGGTACGGCACCGGCCGGGTTGGCGGGCCCCGTTGGCGGTCAGGCGCGCGGCAGGCGGGCGGCGACGTACTCGGTCAGGTCGAGGAGCCGGTTGGTGTAGCCCCACTCGTTGTCGTACCAGCCGAAGACCTTGACCAGCTCGCCGTTGGCCTGGGTCAGCGGGGCGTCCAGGATGCACGAGGCGGGGTCGCCGACGACGTCGCGGGAGACGATCGGCGCGTCGGAGACCCGCAGGACGCCCTTCAGCGGGCCGTCCGCGGCCTCCCGGTATGCGGCGTTGATCTCGTCCGCGGTCACCGGCCGTTCGAGGATCACGCTCAGGTCGGTCAGCGAGCCGTCCTCCACGGGCACGCGTACGGCGATGCCGTCGAGGGTGCCGGCCAGCTCCGGCAGGACGAGGCCGACAGCCCGTGCGGCCCCGGTGCTGGTGGGGATGATGTTGACGGCGGCGCTGCGGCCGCGGCGCAGGTCCTTGTGCGGGCCGTCCAGGACCACCTGGTCGTTGGTGTAGCCGTGGATGGTGGTCATCAGGCCCTTGACGATGCCGAAGTGCTCGTCGAGCACCTTCACCATGGGGGCCACGCAGTTGGTGGTGCAGGAGGCGTTGGAGACGACGTGGTCGCTGTCGGGGTCGTAGGTGCCTTCGTTGACGCCCATCACGAGGGTGGCGTCGACGCCCTTGCCCGGCACGGACAGCAGCACCTTGCGGGCGCCCGCCCTCAGGTGCGCTCCGGCCTGCTCGCGGGTCCGGAAGCGGCCGGTGGACTCGATGACGACGTCCACACCGTGCTCGCTCCAGGCCAGGGCCGCCGGGTCGCGTTCGGCGGTCACGGCGACGCGGTGGCCGTCGACCGTCAGGGAGCTGTCGTCGTGCTCGACGGTGCGGTGCAGCCGGCCGTACGTGGAGTCGTACTCCAGCAGATGGGCCAGCGCCGCCGGTGAGGTGATGTCGTTGACCGCCACGACCTCGACCGGTGTGCCGGTGCCGCCCTCGGCCCGCTCCAGCACACAGCGCAGGTAGTTGCGTCCGATGCGGCCGAAGCCGTTGATGCCCACGCGTACGCTCATGTCCGTCGCCCTCCCGATCGTCGCCCGGCTGTGTCCGGGGTCTGCGGCCAGACTGCTGACGGCGGGCCGGGCGGGGCTTGGGCCGGACGGGGGCGAGCGGGGGACGTTCGGCCCTGGGTGTCAGTGACCCTGCTGCCGGAGCCGGTCCTGGGCCCGGGTGGCGATGACGGCGGCCTGGATGCGCCGTTCCACGCCGAGCTTGGCCAGCAGGCGGGAGATGTGGTTCTTCACCGTCTTCTCGGCGAGGAAGAGCCGCAGGCCGATCTGCCGGTTGGTAAGGCCTTCGCCGATGAGGGCGAGGATCTCCCGTTCCCGGTCGGTCAGACCCGGCAGCGGGTCGGGTTCCTCCTCGTGCTGCTGCCCGCCGCGCAGACGGGCCATCAGCCGGGTGGTGGCGCTCGGATCGAGCAGTGACTGGCCGGCGGCGACCGTGCGGACGGCGGACACCAGGTCACAGCCGTGGATCTGCTTGAGGACGTACCCGGACGCGCCCGCCATGATCGAGTCGAGCAGGGCCTCCTCGTCGTCGAAGGAGGTCAGCATGAGGCAGGCCAGCTCGGGCAGGCGCGAGCGCAGCTCCCGGCAGACCGTCACGCCGTCGCCGTCGGGCAGCCGCACGTCCAGCACCGCCACCTGCGGGCGGAGCGCCGGAACACGGACCATGGCCTGCTGGGCGGTGGAGCCCTCACCGACCACGGTGATGTCCGGCTCGTCGTCGAGGAGGTCGCGCACCCCGCGGCGTACCACTTCGTGGTCGTCCAGCAAGAAGACCCGGATCGGGCCCTCGGGGCCCGGCCGCTCGCCGTCCGCCATCGAATGCTCCTTGTCCTGCGCTCCGCGCCGGAGTGTCGGCGCCGGTTTCCGAGATTCGCCTCTGACCGCCTGAAGGACCAGGGCCGGTCGGCCCCGATCCCTGCGCCTGTCTCGTTCCTCCGGTACCCGATCGGGCCAATGGCAGACCCGCTCGCGAGCCCCCGGGCCGATCGGACGCGGAAGAGGGCCGAACGGCCCTTACCCCTGGCGCGGCAGGACGGTTCCATGGACGGTCAGCAATGAGCCGCCGACCCGTACGGAAACCTGCCATGCGCCTCGACAACTCCCACCCGGTTCCCGTGGGACCGCGCCTGAGCATCGAGCTGGACAGCGGCGAAGCGCTGCGGCTGCTGGGCAGCGTGTCCGTGGGAAGGATCGTCTTCACACGGCATGCGCTGCCGACCATCCGGCCGGTCAACCACATCCTGGACCACGGTGACATCGTCATCCGCACCCATGAGGGCGCGGCCCTGACCTCCCGAGCGCGCGAGTCCGCCCCGTCGGGCGTCGTCGTGGCCTACGAGGCAGACACCATCGACCCGGCCACGCACCTCGGCTGGAGCGTGGTCGCCACCGGCTACGCCCAGCTGGTGACCGACCCGGAGGAGCTGGCCCGCTATCAGCGGTTGCTGCATCCGTGGGTGCAGCAGACCATGGACTACGCGGTCCGCATCCGGCCCGACCTGGTCACCGGCATCCGTCTCACGGACACCTGGGCCGGCCGTCCGGACGGCGGCTGAGGCGGGCCCCGCGACCGGGACCGACAGCCCCCGCGTCGACCCCAACGGCCCTCGCCCGGGCCGGGGTTCGGCGCCCACGCTGGACTTGGGCCCAGGTCGCCGCGGCGGCGCCACGGGCCGAAGGAGCTGATCGCCATGACGACCCTGGCGGGAACACCTGACCGTCCTGTGCGGGTGAACGCGGTGCTCGACGCGCCGCTGTCCCGGTGGCTGTGGCTGGTGAAGTGGATCCTGGTGATTCCGCACTACGTGGTGCTGTTCTTCCTCTGGATCGCCTTCACCCTGGTGAGCGTGGTCGCGTTCTTCAGCATCCTGTTCACCGAGCGCTATCCACGGTCCCTGTTCGACTTCAACCTGGGCGTGCTGCGCTGGAGCTGGCGGGTGGCGTACTACTCGTACGCGGCCCTGGGCACCGACCGGTATCCGCCGTTCAGCCTGGGCGAGGAGCCCGACTACCCCGCGCGGCTGGACATCGCCTACCCCGAGCGGCTCTCCCGCGGCCTGGTGCTGGTGAAGTGGTGGCTGCTGGCCATCCCGCACTACATCGTCATCGGGTTCTTCCTCGGCGGCTGGCACCTCGGCTGGTGGGACGGCGGACTGGTCGCCGTGCTGGCGGTGATCGCCGCCGTGACCCTGACCTTCACCGAGAAGTACCCGCGGGCCCTGTTCGACCTGATCCTCGGGCTCAACCGCTGGGTGCTGCGGGTGGCCGCCTATGCCGCCCTGATGACGGACACCTATCCGCCCTTCCGGCTCGACATGGGCGGCACCGAACCCCACGAACCCTTCGTGGCCGAGGACCAATCGTGACCACCCCGCTGGTGGGGGTGTTCCTGATCGTGCACGGGCTGTTGCATCCCGGCCTGGGCCGCGGCGCTCGCGCCGGCCTGGTACACGGCGGCGGTGTACGCCGTCGCCGGCGCCGCGGTGCTGGCGGGCTCCGGTTGGTGGCCCACGGCCGCCCTGGTCGCCGCGTCGAGCGGCCTGGTGCTCAAGGCGGTCTGGTTCGACCCGTGGCTGAGCGTCGGTGTGCTGCTGGACGTGGGCGTGATCACCGCTGTGGCCTGTTCGTGGCCCGCCTCCGTGTACTGACCACTGACGACCTGGGGGATCAGTCGTGCGGCACCACCGCGACCGGCGCGGCGGAATGCTGCAGCACCGCGTGGGCCACGGCACCGATGTGACCGCCGATCGAAGTGTGGCGTTCACTGCGGCCCACGACGACCAGGCCCGCATCGCGTGAGGCGTGCACGAGATGACGTCCGGCGCTGCCGATCACGGCCTGTGCGTGCACCTCCACGCCCGGGAACTTGTCCCGCCACGGCCGCAGGGTGTCGGTCAGCGCGTGCCGCACCTGCTCGGCCAGTTCCTCGTTCAGCCCGACGTCCATGGCGCTGCCGTAGCCGTAGGAGGTCGGCAGGCTCCAGCCGTGGATGATCCGCAGGCCGCTTGCCCGGCGCAGGGCCGCCTCGAACGCGAAGCCGATCAGCGCGTCTCCGGGGTCGTCCAGGTCCAGCCCGAGCAGGACATCGCGGTACGGGGTGGTGGTGGACGTGTCGCCCGAGGCGTCCGGCAGATGCTCGTCCTGGGCGCGCTCGCCGGCCCGGACGAGAACGACGGGCCGCTCGGCACGGGCCACGACGGCGAGGGAGACGGAACCGACCAGGAACCCGGCGACGGTGCCGAGACCCCGGGATCCGAGGACCAGCAGGTCCGTCTCCTCCGCGGCGGCCAGGAGGGCCGCGACCGGCCGGCCCCCGGGCTGCTGTGTGGCGATGTCCAGACCGGGGTGGCGGTGGGCGAGCCGGGACTGCGCGTCGTCCAGCAGGGTCCTGGCCCACGTGTGCTGCGTGTCGATCGCGCCCGGGGCGGGAACTCCGGCGAGGGCCGGGATCAGGTGGGACTGCTGTTCCCAGGCGTGCAGCAGGCACAGCGCTGCCCCGCGGTGCTCTGCTTCGCGGGCGGCCCAGTCGGCGGCGGCGAGACTCTGCGGTGAGCCGTCGAGGCCGACGGTGATGGTGGGCATGGGCGGACCTCCTTCGGGGTTGTGTGCCAGTTTCCGGGCGGCGCGGGTGAGGCAGCAGGGGCCTCAAGTCCCTGCCGGGGGCCGGTCGGCCCCCGCACTGCGGGTGCCTGACGCCCGCTCAGGGCGCTTCTCAGGCTGCGAGCAGGGCGGGCCGGCCCCAGCGGCTCCGCAGCGGCCGTGCACGATGTCGTAGGCCGTGTCCAGGGCGCCGATCGCGGCCAGGGCGCCGGTGCGTTCGACGAACCGGGCGGCCGCCTCGGCCTTGGGGCCCTTCGAGCCCGGGGGGAAGCCGCCCGGCGCAGTTCGGCGGGGGTGGCGTCGAGCACGGGGCGCTGCTTCGGGGTGCCGAACGACGTATCTCGTCGGGGGCCTGTCGTACGACACCGGGCGAGCGGCCCTCGCCGGTCGCCTCCGGCCTCCCGCACGTACCGGGCCACCCCGGCGTGGCAAGGACCCGACCGTCCCTCAGACAGGTCCGGTCGGCTCTGATCCCCCCGTCGCCACGGAGTGATCATTGAGTTGGGCGCGGACGCCGGGCCCGGCATCCGAAGGGGCTCCCCCGTCCCCGCCGGAAACGGCGTCCGCGCCAGGGGGACGGCCCTGCGAGGGGCCGTGGCCGCGCGTGGGTCGTCGGCCGCGGGGCGGCGCGCGTGACAACCCCCCCGGGCCCCCCCCCCGCCGCCCGGATGCGGGGGCGGCGGGGAGAGTGGAAAGGGCCGTAAGGGC